>JAVXFE010000037.1:5556-10848 GCA_036658075.1 Oscillospiraceae bacterium | reverse complement strand
ACCCAACTTTAACTGAAAATTATCAGCTTTCTGAAGCCGTATACGATTATCTTTTTGGAACTCTGGAAATAAAGCCAAGATGGAAAAGTGTTGAAAACACAGCTGTTCTTACGGATGGATTTACTCAACCAGATACCTTTTCTGAGACTATGAAAAACGATTTGTGTGCATCGGTGAGAGTCTATGAAAATAAAGAAAATTTGACGGTTGTCGGTGTCCAAAATTCAGCAGGACGTTTTAGATTTGATAGCACTGTTGGAAACATGACACCATACAAAATACAAGGCGAAACAAAAGTTAAGGTTCGGCTTGAAGGCAATAAAAAATATAGATATGTAGCTTTGCCTTCTGGAAGTACTGGAACTGTTCAGGCTGACACTGAGGGATTTGCACAATTTGGATTTTCAAATACTACACATGAGATTTTTTATATTATGCCACTTGAAGCACCAAATTTACAAAAGCTAAATGAAATAGCGGAAAGAAGCAAAACATGGAAAAGTGCGTTGACTTTTGATGGAAGAGTGACGCCACTTGCAAAATAAATTCCAAAATATAGTGAGCAGTATTTTATACCTTTTAGCATTTTTATCTCCTTGTGGCATGTTAATTTAGGGAGTATGATAATAGTATAAAACAAACATTATGAAGGAGGCAAAGTTATGAAAAAATTTTTAGCATTATGTTTAAGTGTGACGTGTGCAGTGACTATGTTAACAGGCTGTGGTATGGGCGGTAGCGGTAAACCAACGTCGTCCAGTGATGATGGTAAGACGGAGATTTCTGTTGGCAACTGGCCGAAGGAAAACGACCAAGCTTTAAGAGACGTTTTTGAAAAGAGGATTGAAAAGCTTAAAGAACTTGACCCTAATATAAACCTCGTAAAGGATGAATGGGTATATGACTTGGATTCGTTTTTGCCAAAAGCGGCAAGTGGTCAACTTCCAACAATATACAATACATTCTTCACTGAAATGACGAAGATTATGGATGCTGGATATGCGGCGGATGTAACGGAACAATTAAAGAAAAACGGTTATGATGGCGTGGTAAATGAGCAAATCATGAACCTTGTGACACGTGACGGAAAGCAGTACGGCGTGCCAGAAACCGCATATATGATGGGACTTGCATGTAACGTAAAAATGTTTGAAGAGGCTGGACTTCTTGATGAAAACGGAGTTCCTAAGTTCCCTCAAACATATCAAGAATTAGCAGAGACGGCAAAAATCATTCATGATAAAACAGGAAAAGCAGGATTTTTCATGGCTACAAAATCGAATCAAGGCGGTTGGCATTTTATGAACATCGCATGGTCATTCGGAGTTGAGTTTATGAAAAAAACCGACAATAAATGGAACGCTACATTTAATACACCTGAAATGGTGGAAGCTGTTCAATATGTAAAAGATTTAAAATGGAAATATAATGTCTTGACCGAAAACGCACTTGTTGATACAAACGAGTTTGATAAACTTTTCGCAACAGACCAAGTAGCAATGGGAATTACTGCTCCAAACAATTTCAAAACACCTATTAGTACATATGGAATGAAAAAAGACAACATCGCAGTTTCTATACTTCCCGCAGGCCCTAAACAACGTGCAAGCTTAATGGGCGGTGTATTCCAGGTTTTTGCACCTAATTCTACAAAAGAGCAAATTGATGCTGGATTTAAGTGGTTTGACATTTCCGGAATATCACCTAAAGTTACGGATGAAATGAAAAAAGAATGGGCAGAAGCTGCGAGAACGGATAATGAAAACGGATATGTTGTAGGATGTCCTGAATTGCCAATTTGGACTAATAATGAACGTATCAATGCTGAAAAAGAAGCAACTAAGCAATATGAAAATGTTAATCCAAAAATGTTTGAAGCTTTTGATAAAGCGGACAAAGTAGTTCTTAAACCTGAAGAACCTGTTTGTGCTCAAGACCTTTACAAGATTTTAGATAGCATAATACAAGAAGTTTTGATTAATCAAAATTCAGACCCTAAGGCTTTAGTTGAAAAAGCTAACAATGATTTTCAAGTAAACTTTCTTGACAAGGTAAAATAATGGCAACAGGAGGAAACCAATATGGAAAAAGCACTAAAAACTAAAAGGCGTGACAAAAACCAGAAAAATGACGTGAACTTTTCAGGGCTAGGTAAAACAATTGGGCGGAACTTTTCCGCCTGGTTGCTCTTATTACCTAGCGTAGTTCTTCTTTTTATGGTTATGTGGCAGCCTATTATTAAAGGAATTGTCCTCTCATTTTTCCATATGAAAGGGTATGACGCGGTTGGGTTTGCAGGATTTCAGAATTACAAAGATGTTATTAGCGATACCTTGTTTTTTGAAACATTAAAAAACACATTTTCTTATGTTTTTTGGTCATTATTAATAGGAATTATACCGCCGATTATTGTTGCGGCAATGTTAAATGAACTTAAATATGCAAAGAGCATTTTCAAGTTTGCAATTTATTTCCCAAGTATGGTTCCGGTTATAGCTACCGCCTTGGTTTGGTATTTCTTGTTCCAACCTGGTGAAAACGGCGTTCTTAACATGATAATGGGACAGATGGGAATTCCGGCATCTCAGTGGCTTCAAAATCCAAATATGACAATACCACTTATTTGCTTAACTATGACATGGAAGGGATTTGGCGGAACGGCTATTCTCTACTTGGCAAGTATGCAGGGTATAAACACAGAATTATATGAGGCGGCAACAATTGATGGGTCAGGAATTTTTCGGAAATTTTGGCACGTTACTTTACCTCAGATTTCAGGAGTTGCTCTTTTGATGCTTGTAAGACAGATTATAGCTGTGTTCCAAGTTATGGTAGAACCTATGGCTATGACCGGCGGTGGACCTAATAATGCATCTATTACGCTAAGTTTGCAAGCATATCAATATGCTTTCCGTAATTTCCAAGTGGATAAGTCACTCGCTTTGGGCGTTATTACATTTTTAATTTTGATGGTGTTAACGGTATTTTATTTTAAACTTAAAAATAAAGTTGAAGATAATTAGTATGGAATATTTAAAATTAAAGATGAAAATACAGAAAGACTATATTGTTTTTGCATTCTTTGAAGGGAAAATGGTGGTTAGAGATGAAATTTAAAAAGAAAAAGGAAGAAGAAGTAGCACCGGGTTTAATTGGGGCAGCGGATGCAAAGCGACCTATAGTTAAAATTGGGATTGCATTTATGTATGCAATAGTGATATTGATTTGTGTGTTTTGTTTGTTCCCGCCACTGTGGATATTACTTTCCAGTTTTAAGGATGTAAAGGAGTTTTTTAGCATTCCGCCTACAATTATTCCAAAGACATTTCATCCTGAAAAACTTATAGAAGTATGGCGACAACTTGACTTTTTTAAGTATTATGCCAACACTTTTATTATGGCGTTTGGCGACCTTGCATTTTGTTTGATAATAAACGGATTGTGCGGATATGTGTTATCACGGTTAAAGCCTAAGGGATATAAACTGATTTTTGCACTAATATTATGGAGTATGATGATGCCAACCAGCACAAGCATGGTTCCGCTATTCATGACATTCTTAGATTTCCCCGGACTTGGAAATTTATCAAATACATATTTACCAATGTGGATTATGGCTGGTGCAAATCCATTTAATGTTCTTTTATTTAAGAGCTTTTTCGATTCGATACCAATGCCGTATATTGAAGCGGCACGCATAGATGGATGTACAAATCTCGGAATATTCGCAAAGATTATTATGCCGCTTTCAAAGCCTATAATCATGGTTGTATCTATATTTAGTTTTACGGCATCGTGGGATAACTTCTTATGGCCATACTTGGTTTTGAAAAACACATCATTATATACTGTGTCGGTTAAATTGTTTACCATGCAGTCTGTAAGCGGTATATCTATGGATTTACAAGTTGTGGCAATCCTGTTTGCGATTATACCACCAGCAATTTTGTTTATTTTCTTCCAGAAGCATATTATGGCTGGATTTACATTAAGCGGTGTTAAAGGATAATATAATTATATTTTAGTTTAAAAATGGCGGGTTTTTGACCGACTGTCGCAGTAATATTGACTTCCCAAGGCGATGGTTGTGTACAAAAACTCGTTTTTTTATAAAATCATTGCAAATCATAAAGTTATTTGATACAATACAAATATAAATCTATGGAGGTGACAGAAGTGAATAGGTCGTTTACAAAAAAAATAAAATATATATTTACCACGACGGTTTTGGCGGTCATAATCATCTCTGTTATATCTTCGTTTTTTATTATTAAAAATTTATTGTTACTTGACTTTGAAGAAAAAGTTAGCAGTCAAATTACAATGTCAGAAGAAAGTGTGCGACTTCAGTTGAGTGTAATCGAAGAAATGGCGCCCCTTATTATGCAAAATAAAACACTCTTAAATGCATTAAAAAGTGATACATATCAGGTTGAGGTTGTGCCACTTTTAAACAGTATGAGAGGCAGTAACAGTTCAATTTTAGGACTATCTGTATATGGCTCAAGGGGAATTATGTATACGTCAGATAAAGTTGTGTTTCCACCTACTATGAAATATTTAAAAGAATGTGGATATTTTGAAAATGTTAACGAGAAGCATCCGGCACAATGGGTGATGCGAATGGATAAACTTCAAGGATATTATATGGATTATCAAGGCGGAACGGGGCTTTTAACTTATTTTAGTGAAATCCGTGATGAAAATGGCGAATTTTTGGGATATCTCGTTCTTGACACCTTTACAAATGAAATTTCTCAACTGCTTACAGATAATGATATATTTAAAAACAATGATATAAAAATTTTGTATGAAGATAAAAAGGGAAATGTTTTGCCTTCAGATACAAATAATACAAACACTACCCATTTTTCGAATTCATATAAACCATATACTATAAAAGTAGAAAATTCGAACATGACTATTAAAGCATTTGTTTCTGATAAAAAGGTCATGTCAAAAATATGGAGTGCCTTTTTAATTATAATTTGCTGTTGTTTAGTCTTAATAATTCTCTTTATTATTGTTTTAAAAAGTCTTATAAAAAGTTTTACCTTATCTGTTGAAAAAATAGAAAGCGATATCGTGGAATATGCACAATCCCAAAACTTTGATGAGAAAGGAGATTTAGCTGATGATTAAAGTGTTGATTGTTGAAGATGAAGTTCGTATAAGAGAAGGTCTAAAAAACAGCATTCCTTGGGAAGAAAACGGATTCAAAGTTGTTGGCGAAGCACTAAATGGCAGTGATGGTTTAAGGCTTGCGGAAGAGTTAAAACCTGATTTGATTAT
>JAVXFE010000037.1:0-5546 GCA_036658075.1 Oscillospiraceae bacterium | reverse complement strand
ACGGATATAAACATGCCGATTATGAATGGGCTTGAAATGATTGAAAGATTAAAGCAGTATTCCATTGAATTTATTATTCTTACCGGATATGAAGAGTTTTCATATATACACAAGGCTCTTGAAAATGGAGTTTATTCATATTTGCTAAAGCCTATAAATGATGATGAACTTTTGAAAAATCTTCATAAAGTTCATGAAAAAATAAAACAAAATACTGAAAATTTAAAACGGGCAGAAGTAGTTAATAAAAACATTCCAAAGTGGAGAAATCAACTTTTGATGGACCTTTTATATGGAAGGCCAAACGACATTAATTTAGCTGACATGCTAGGAATAAATATTGATGGGAAGTATATCGTAGTTACAGTGGTGAAAAGCGGAGATGCGGCAAGTGAGGCTTTTTTTGATGCTGTAAAGACTAA
Organism: Oscillospiraceae bacterium; assembly: GCA_036658075.1. GTDB lineage: Bacteria > Bacillota > Clostridia > Monoglobales > Monoglobaceae > JAVXFE01. Next base: position 5,124 of record JAVXFE010000037.1, on the reverse strand, counting down.
AGATATAAATGGATTTTTTGCAGTTTTTGATATATATACCAGTGCGTTTTTGGCGGGTGAAACGGCATATAGATATAACACAATCCCCGGAATTAGTGCAGGAATAGGAAGCATAGTAGTTGAGAAAGACATTAAAAACTCGTATATGCAAGCGTGCAAATGTTTAGATTATACATTGCTTAAAGGCAAAAGAGGGGTTATGACTTTGGCGGATATAGAAAAACGCTTGCCTCCTCAAAAAGATGAGTTAAAGAAACAAATGAACGAAATTGTAGAAAATGTGACAAATTTTAACGCATCTACACTTAATGAAAAGATTGATAAATTTTTAGAGGACGCATTTTATTTTGATGATATGCAGTTTACAAAAAAGCTTGTACTTGAATTTGTTTTTGCATGCGAGAGAGAAGCAGCAAATAGCGATATTAACATGCGAGATATTTTGGAAACAGACAAGCCAGCATCTGAATGCATTACAGATTGCAATTTATTGATAAACATTAAAGAGTATTTGCATTATTTTGTTCACAGAATTGATGCACACGGCAAAATAAACCTTAAAAATATTTATCGAAAAGAGATTATGGATGCGATTAATATTATTTCAAGGGAATACAAAACGGTCACAATAGATTCCGTTGCGGAGCAGTTATTTTTAAGCTCTTCATATTTAATGCATCTTTTTAAAAGAGAAGTCGGAAAGACCTTTAATGAATATTTAGTGGATTTTAGAATGGAGAAAGCTAAAAAATTTTTAAAAATGAAAAAGTATAAAATTTATGAAATCAGCGAAATGCTAGGATATAAGAATACAAAATATTTCGCATCGGTATTTAAAAAAGCTACAGGAATGACACCAAAAGAATTTGTTAATACCGAAATATAAGAAAAGGAGGCATGTTCTGTGAAAATAAATAAATATGGATTTAAGCGAAGTCTTTCAAAATTTATGCGTAACTATAAAATACGGACTCGTATTCTTTGTGTATTAATTGTTTTTACGCTTGTGCCTACTATACTTGTTTTTTCGATTGCAAAATATTGTGCTACTGAAATTTCTTGGACACAGCTTAAAAGCCATGTGGTTTCAGGACAAGAGAGTATTGAAAAAAACATTGAATTGCTTAATAATCAAATTGACATATTTTCTTTAAGAATGATTATGGACGGCGATTTGTATTATTCTCTTAGAAATACGAGTTTTTCGTATGACGAAAAACAAAGAGTCTTGGAAGAAAGCGTAAAGACAAGGGTTTTAAATCAAGACATAATAGAGGGTGTCGTAGTAATTTTAAAAGATGGCTCAAAATATTCGTATTCATCCTCAAAACTGCAACTTCCGTATATTAAAGACAGCGAGGTTGCGGAAATTGAAAATAACCCTATATTTTTAGAGACGAAAGATAATAAAACAGGCATATCCTATACGGTTCAGGCACGGCGGTTTGTTGAATTTAACACGAGCGATGATTTAGGATATCTATGTGTATACATAAACAAAGATGCACTTTATAACGTATACAAAGGGAGTGAGCTAGAAGGTGCCACAAGCCTTATCACGGACAAAAAAAGACAAATTATTTCATGTAAAAACCAAGAAAATATCGGAAGCCGTCTATATTTAATCCCTGACGCCAGTGATGAAACAATATCTGAAAATCAGTTTGAAAATATTTCGGTTGGCGATAAAAAAATGATTTATTCTTGCCGAAAAATGAAAATTGCTAAAAATACCTTTGCTCCTGAGTGGTATTTGGTGAGCTATATTCCGCTTACCGGGCTTGAAAAAACATTAAATCTTTTAAACGATTATATTCTTGCTATTATAGCCGTAATAATTTTAATTTCGTTGTTCCTTGCGGTATATGTTTCAAAAGTTGCTATTGCTCGAATCGAAAAAATGAAAAAGAATATGGAGTATTTCGGAAAAGGCGATGTCGATGTTCAATTTTGTGAAAGAGAGACACAAGATGAGTTATGGTTTTTGGAACGAAGCTTTGACGAAATGAAGGTTCAGATTAAAAAACTTATTGAAAAAAATAATATTACTAAGGAACATCAGCGTGAGTCAGAGCTACAAGCACTTCAGGCTCAAATAAATCCGCATTTTGTATATAACACACTTGATAGTATTGGTTGGATGGCAAAAAGCAAAAATCAACCTGAAATTGTGAAAATGGTTGAAGCACTTGCGTCATTTTTTAGAATTAGCCTTCATAAGGGTGATAAATTTATTACCGTGAAAGAAGAGATAGAACATGTTCGAAGTTATATTGCAATAGAAGAAATTCGGATTCCAAATAAATTTACGGTTTTATTTGACATCGCTGAAAATATTTTAGAGCAAAAGATTTTAAAAATTCTTTTACAGCCACTAATAGAAAATGCAATTAATCATGGAGCAATGGAAAAAGAAGGCACATGTGGAATTCGAATTAACGCATTTGAAATGGATGATGTTTTGCATTTTGAAGTTATTGATGATGGTGTGGGATTTGATGTTGATATTTTAAACGACAAAGAGCGTATGAAAGCCAAGTCCGGAGGATATGCAATTAAAAACGTAAATGAGCGGATTAAGCTTGAATATGGCGAAGAATTCGGTGTGATATATAGTAGCGTCCCGGGGAAATATACAAGGGCAGAAATTACATTGCCTATAAATTAAAAAATACAAAATCATGACCAAATTGTGTCATGATTTTGTATTTATAACCATTTTTTGAATTACGCCTGTTGACAAATATGGTGAAATGGGGTATAGTGTATATACTTTATATTTAAAATGGATGTGCCTTATGAAACATATTTCACGCTATAATAAACAAAGTATTTTTGTTAAATATTTTCAGTTTTTATTAATAATGTTGATTATTCCTACTATTTTGGGGATAGTTTTATTTAGCTTATCTATGAACGGAATGATGGAGCAAACAAAAAATAATAGCCTTGAAAACTTAAAGCAAGTTCAAAAAGGAATGGATAAAGACATTGGAAGTGTAAAAAGCATAGCGGTAAATTTAGGTGCAGATAGCGATTTGATAAATTTTGAATACAACAAAAACGATCCGAATTCTGTTTTGCAATTATCTAAATTGACTAAAAAAATAGGAACTTCCTATTCAACTCAGCCAGACCTTGTGTTTGACACTTTTGTGTATATTAAAAAATATGACTTAATTATTGGAAGTAATACGGTTTTTTCAGCAAAAGAAGTCTATGATTTGGACTTTAAATATGACGGCATGAGCTATGAAAATTGGAACGATTTCTTAAACCGAAATTATTATAATATCACTATACCGAAAACGTCTGTGCAATTTGAAAATAGCGAATCTTCAAAAAACATTGTGACATACGCCCAATCGTATCCTGTGGGTTCAAGCAATAATCTAGGCACCGTGTTTGTTATGATGAATGCAGATAATATCGGAAGCACGTATGCAGAATCCTATAATTCCGATAATAATAGTGTCATGTTTTTTAACCAGCAAAATGAAATCGTCTTAAACATGGGAACTGATGACTTTTTAGGGGCGGACTTTTTACACTATTCCGAAGGTGCTAATCGAACGAAAATAAACGGTGAAGATGTTCTTGTGTTTAGAGAAAACTCACCTTTTGGAACCAAATACATAAGCGTTGAGAAACTTGAATATTTAAAAAAGGCTCTTGTTCCGATGAAAACTGTCTTAATATGGTACGTGATAATTGTCTTGTTACTTGGAACCTGCGTCCTACTCGTCGTCTTATATGCTGGGGTTCGACCACTACGAAAATCGATTAGTTCAATCGAAAAATATATTAACCCCAATAATGTAAATAGCAAAACTGATAACGAAATGGAAGTAATAGCCAGGGGAGTACGAGAGATTGTTGAAAAAGAGAGGTCGGCACAGTCGATTATAGAAAGACAGCTTCCTATTCTTCAATATAATCTTATTTCAAAAATGATACATGGCAACATAGCGGATGCGGAAAAGTTTAAAAAGAGTTGTGAAATTGTAGGAATACAACTTAAATATAAAAAATATTGTGCTATTTTGGCGGTCGTTTCTAAAGAAGATAAGGATTCGCAAATCGAAGAGGTTTCACTCGTTAAATATGCCGTAGCGAATATTATAAGTGAGCTTTTTAATACTTCTGAAATGAGTTCATATATTGATGATTTTGGAATGGAAGAGCTTGTTGTGGTTTTGAACTTTGACAATCTAAATAATGCAGAAGGGAAAATTCTTGAAAATTGCGAATGTATAAAAAAAGTTATTGAAGAGCAACTAGATGTAAAACTTCAAATTTCCATTGGACGCATATATGAAGGGATGGAGAGGGTTCCTGTTTCCTATAGAGAAGCTGAAAAATCAATGGAATACAAAATACTTACGAATAATGATGACATTATTTTCTTTGATGAAAGTAATGAAAACGATTGCAATTATAGATATTCATTAGAGCAAGAAAACGCCATTATGAACGCTGTTGTGCTTGGAAATGTTGATGTGGCAAAAAAGCTTCTCGACCAAATTATCGAAATGAATGCAAATGTATCTGTTGAAATGAGCAGATGTTTGTTCTTTGATTTAATGAGTACCATGTTTAGAGTTTTAAATCAACAAGAGCTTGACCTAAAAGCAATTTTTGGAAATGAATATCCATACAAACTCCTTGTGAACTGTACAACTATTGATGAACTTAGACAGACTATTTTTGAAATTTTAGAGAGTATATGTCTATACATTAAAGATAATCGTTCAGGAAAGAAGGAAGTTTTGAAAGTGGCAATGCTTGAATATATAGAGAAAAATTGCGAAAACAGCAATCTTTCTATGGAAACTGTTGCAGATGCTTTTTCGGTTAGTTATACGTACGTGTCACATTTCTTTAAGGATTATATCGGTGAGAATTTTAGTAATTATCTAATGAATATACGAATTGAAAAAGCAAAAAAATATTTAAAAGAAACAAACTTGCCAATCTCTGAAATTGCACAAAAATTAGGATATTCAAATAGTGCAGGGTTAATCCGAAATTTTAAAAAAATAGTTGGAATGACTCCAGGAAAATATCGGGAACACGATAGACAATAATTCAAAAAACAAAAAACGCAAGAGCTTTACGCTTTTG
>JAVXFE010000036.1:10173-10932 GCA_036658075.1 Oscillospiraceae bacterium | reverse complement strand
TTCTCCAAGCGTTATTTCAGCGTTTTCACGTACTGCCTCTTGAACCATGGTTATGAACTCTTTTAAGTTTTCAAGACGTGTTTCATTTTCAATCGTCTTTTCTGCTAAAAGTGCCGCTTCCATTGTGGTTTCAGAAAGAACCATTTTTACGAATAATTCAAGTCCTAAGCCTTCGTCAAGTTCACTCTTTAGTCTAAGTATCATCTGTGCAAACCCTTCAAGCTTTTTCCCGGTTGCCAAAGAAAATTCTGTGTATGTATTTGCATCTTTACAGATTTCAAACATCGAAACTTCTTTTGACGTGGCGATATCCAGCACTTTTTCAACCGTTGTTACACCGATTCCACGTTTTGGTTCGTTTATAACTCGCCTTAAAGCGACATTATCATTGTTATTTTGTATAAGCTTTAAATATGACGTTAGGTCTTTAATTTCCTTTCGGTCATAGAAACGTAAGCCTCCTAAAACACGATACGGAATCGCCGCTTTAAGCAGCGCATTCTCGATTACACGTGAGAGGGCGTTTAAGCGATACAGAATTACTGTATTATTGTAGCTTTCTTCAAATTCTCTGATTTTTTGTGCTACATAATAGGCCTCATCATGTTCATTTGTCGCTTCATAAATCGTGATGAGGTCGCCACCTTCATGCGCCGTCCATAACTCCTTGCCACGTCTTCCTTGATTGTTCTTAATAACGCTATTTGCGGCGTCTAAAATTATTTGAGTCGAACGATAGTTCTCTTCAAGCTTTATAAC
>JAVXFE010000036.1:0-10163 GCA_036658075.1 Oscillospiraceae bacterium | reverse complement strand
TGCATCTCCCGATATAATTTGCCTCATCTCGCTCATCATCAGCTTTATATACTTTTATCTTTTCTCCCGCAGGAGCAGATGTCCAAAGCGTTTTGCCTTTTCTGCCTGCGTTATTTTGAATCACATGATTTGCGGCATCAAGTATGGTCTGTGTGGAACGATAGTTTTGTTCAAGCTTTATTACTGTAGCTCCTGCATATTCCTTTTCAAAGGAAAGAATATTTTCAATATCCGCACCTCTGAACTTATAGATACTTTGGTCATCGTCGCCCACAACGCAAAGGTTCTTATTTTTCGCCGCAAGCTGACTTATTAGTTTATATTGTGCATGGTTTGTATCCTGATACTCATCAACTAAAATATATTTGAAGCGATTTTGATAATATTCCAAAACGTCTGGGCATTCATTAAATAACCTCACCGTGTTAACTATTAAATCGTCAAAATCTAACGCATTATTAAACTTTAACTTTCTTTGATAAAGCTTATAAATCTTTGAAATAACGCCAAGATAATAGTCGCCATGATATAAATCCTCAAATTCAAGAGGGCCAATAAGCTTATCTTTTGCATTACTTATGGCACTAATTACCGCACGTGGCGGATACTTTTTATCGTCCAGGTTAAGTTCTCTTAAACATTCTTTAACCACTGTTTGTTGGTCGGCAGAATCGTATATCGTAAATGCTTTTTCGTATCCAATTTTGTCAATATCACGCCTTAAAAACCTAACACAAGCCGAATGAAAAGTGCTTGCGAACACCTCGCCGTCTTGAACTCCAAGTCGAGCATTTAGCCTTGATTTTAACTCGCCTGCCGCCTTATTTGTAAACGTAATCGCTAAAATGTTATATGGTCTTACTGTATCAACTTTTAGATATTTTTCGAGTTCTTCAGGGAGTTCATCTATGTCGCCGTTTGCGTACCATTCGATTATTTCCGCCTCTTCGGCGGTAAGTCCGTCTAATACTTTATCGCTATAATACGCCGTGCCATATTTGATAAGATGTGCAATTTTATGTACGATAACGGTTGTTTTCCCAGACCCCGCTCCTGCAAGGACAAGTAAAGCACCATTAGCCCTAAAAACCGCCTCTTTTTGCCTATCGTTTAAGGTTGCATACTCATGTTCGATTATCTTTTTTCGTGCTTCTAAAAAGTTTATTTAAATCACCGCCTGTTATATTTTAAGTTAAAATTGTGCCTCCGCCTAGTACTATAGCAGGGTTTTCAGCGTCATATATGACCACTGCTTGTCCCGGGGTTATTGCTCTTTGTGGTGTGTCAAAGGTTATTTTAAGCGTCTCATTGACCATTTCCATTGTTGCCATTGCCGGTGCTGCACTATATCTAACTTTCGCCATAACCCGCATTTCTCCAGTAAAATTATCAAACGGAATAAAGTTTAAGTCTTCCGCAAAAAGACAATTTGAAAATTCTGTCCCCTGTTCACCAAGTGTAATCCTGTTCAATTTTGGGTCAATTTTGATTACAAACATCGGCTTTCCAAAGGCGATTCCAAGCCCTTTACGCTGACCTATTGTGTAATTTACAATCCCTTTATGCTGACCTAATACATTCCCATTTATATCTACAAAGTCACCAATGGTCGGAACTATTCCTGCGTTACGTTTTAAAAATCCGACATAATCGTTATCAGGCACAAAACAAATCTCCTGGCTATCGGGTTTGTTAGCGGTTGGAAGATTAAGGCTATCCGCCACCGTTCTGACCTCAGCTTTACTTTTAAATTCGCCAAGCGGGAAAAGCGTGTGCGAGAGTTGCTCCTGTGTTAATGAATAAAGTGCGTAAGTTTGGTCTTTTTCATCGGCGTTTGCACATTTAAGCAAATATCTTCCAGACTCTTCATCTACCGAAACACTTGCATAATGCCCTGTTGCCACCAGTTTTGCACCTAAAATTTCAGCCTTTTTCAGTAAGGCTCCAAACTTTAAATGTTTGTTACATGCTATGCATGGATTTGGAGTTCTTCCTATTTTATATTCATTTACAAAATAATCAATAACAGAACTTTCAAACTCACGCCTAAAGTCCATGACGTGATACTCAATCCCTAAAGCATACGCCACTCGGCGTGCGTCTTCAACCGCCGATAACGAACAGCACGACCCTTCTGTGAAACAGCCGTCAATATTTTCACCGTCCCAAAGCCTCATAGTAACGCCAATCACGTCATATCCTTGACGCTTTAAAACAGCCGCCGCAACAGAGCTATCCACGCCACCTGACATTCCGATTACAACTTTTTCACCCATAAATTAGTCCTCGTTTTCAGCTTCAGCGTGGACATGTGAACATGATGAACAACACCCACTACATTTCATTAAGTGGCTTGCGTCTATTCCACGACTTTCATAATAGTTAATTATCGCCGCATGCACAGCCTCCTCTGCAAGGTTTGAACAGTGCATTTTTATAGGAGGTAGTCCGTCAAGTGCCTCAGCTACCGCAATGTTTGTAAGCTTTAACGCCTCATCTACACTTTTACCTTTTACAAGCTCAGTCGCCATACTAGACGTTGCAATCGCCGCACCACAACCAAAAGTCTTAAATTTTACGTCTTCTATTATTTGTGTTTCATCATTAATCTTCATATAAATTTTCATGATATCGCCGCATTGTGGGTTTCCTACTTGTCCAACGGCGTTTGCGTCTTCTATTTCTCCAACGTTTCTGGGATTTGAAAAATGCTCCATTACTTTTTCACTATACATTATTTATTTCCTCCATTTGCTAAAGTTTTCTCATTTTTAATAAAATCTTCATATAATGGCGACATCATACGCAAGAGGCTTATCGCATTTTTTAAAGTTTCAACTATAAAGTCCGCCTGCTCTTTTGTGTTATCTTCACCAAAGCTAACTCTAAGCGACCCATGAGCTTGTTCATGTTTAAGCCCAATCGCAAGCAATACGTGTGATGGGTCAAGCGAACCCGAAGTACACGCACTTCCGCTAGACGCCGCAATTCCGTTCATGTCAAGGCGAAGTAACATTCCTTCACCCTCGATAAACTCAAACGATATATTTGCGTTTCCTGCTAACCTTTCAGTCGGGTGACCATTAAGCCTTGAGTATGGAATTGTTTCCAGAACCTTCTTTATATAATAATCCCTAAGTTCGGTTAACTTTTTCTGCTTTTCTTCTATATTTTGGGTGGCAAGCTCAATAGCTTTACCCAGTCCGACAATTGCGGGAACGTTTTCCGTGCCTGCACGTTTACCACGTTCTTGCGCTCCGCCTGTAATAAAAGCTCCTAAACGCAAGCCTTTTCTAACATACAAAGCCCCTGAACCTTTGGGACCATGAAATTTATGACCTGTAATTGATAACAAGTCAACGCCAAGAGCGTTTACGTCAAGCGGAACCATTCCGACAGCTTGTACCGCATCAGTGTGAAATATTACGTTGGCTTTTTTGCAGACTTCTCCGATTTCGGCGATTGGCATAATCGTACCGATTTCGTTATTTGCAAACATGATAGTGACAAGTATTGTCGTGTCCTTTATTGCCGTTTTTACATCGTCTACCGAGACCCTACCATACATGTCTACAGGTAAATAAGTGACCTCAAAGCCCTCTTTTTCAAGTTCCTTGCATGTGTGTAAAACAGCGTGGTGTTCTACACATGATGTAATAATATGGTTTCCTTTGTTTTTATGTGCTTTCGCTACGCCACGGATTGCCCAGTTGTCAGATTCGCTTCCAGAGCCTGTAAAGTATATCTCCTTTGGGGTGGCGGAAATTGCGTTTGCGACCTTTTCACGAGCCGTTTCAACTGCACGTTTAGCCGTTCTGCCTTCTGTATAAATGCTAGAAGGGTTTCCAAAATCCTCAATAAAATATGGAAGCATTTCGGCTAAAACACGTTCGTCCATCTTTGTCGTTGCCGCATTATCAACATAAATTCGTTCTTTGTTCATATTCTTTATCCCTTTCTTTCATAAAATTCATAAAACACTTTTGTTTATCTTTATTGTATAGAATGCATAAATTATTGTGAAGAAAACGCTTGTGACTGTGCAACAGCAAGGCAATCACAACGTTCATTTTCAGGGTGTCCTGCATGACCTTTTACCCATACAAGCGTTACATCGTGAATTTCAAAGAGTTTAAGTAATTGTTCCCATAAATCAGGGTTCATAGCCTTATCTTTTTTTGTACGCATCCACCCGTTTTTTTTCCATTTTATTGCCCAGCCTTTTTGGATAGAATCAATAAAATATTTAGAATCGCTATATAGCGTAACTCTACATGGTCTCTTTAACGCTGAAAGTCCGATAATTGCCCCCATAAGTTCCATACGGTTATTTGTGGTTTCTGCCTCGCCGCCTGACAGTTCTTTAACATTTTCTCCACACTTTAAAATAACTCCATAGCCGCCTGGTCCTGGGTTTCCACTACATGCACCATCGGTGAAAATTTCAACATCTACGAGCTTTTCCATCTATATCCTCCAATTGTATAACATTAGTATTAACAGTACATCGTCAATTGTAACACATTAATTCAAAAAAATCCATAAAATTTTAATGTTTTTTTGTACTTTTATGAGATATGATTTGGTAATATTAAATATATGAAAGCTATTGACAATATTGTCTGTGAATGTTAAACTATAAAGTAGATTTAAAATATAGGGAGGATGTTATGCTTGTGTCAACCTTAAAACACACCAAATGTGGTAAAAATGTGACGATTGTTTCAGTAAATGGCACTGGTGCATTACGTCGCCGAATCATGGATATGGGACTTACTAAAGGGACTGTGGTCTGTGTTAAAAAAGTGGCACCTTTAGGCGACCCAATCGAGGTCACTGTACGTGGCTACGAACTCACCCTTAGAAAAGCCGATGCCGACATGATTGAAGTTAGCAATTAATAATTAGGAGGTCTTATATGCCAATCACTATTGCCTTAGCCGGTAATCCGAATAGTGGAAAAACAACTATGTTTAACGTTTTAACCGGAAACCACCAATACGTTGGTAACCGTCCCGGTGTTACGGTTGAGCAAAAAGTTGGTCATTTGCGTACGCATAAATGCGTTGACCTCATCGATTTACCTGGTATATACTCACTGTCCCCATATACTATGGAAGAAGTCGTGACACGTGATTATCTTATCGACAAGCACCCAAACGCAATCATGAACTTAGTCGATGCCTCAAACATCGAACGAAACCTTTACCTAACCACACAACTTTGTGAGGTTGGGTTTCCTGTGGTTATAGCCTTAAACATGATGGATTTAATAAAGAAAAACGGCGATGAAATCAATGTCGAAAAGCTTAGCATAATGCTCGACTGTAAAATTATTGAAACTTCCGCTTTGAAGGAAACAGGCTTAGCAAAACTTTCAGAAACCGCTGTTAATCTTGCAAAAAGTGGAAAGGCACCCAAACAAATGTGCCATTTTTCAAAGGTTGTTGAAGTCGCCCTTAGCGAGATTCGGGATTTAATTGAAGAATACGCCGAAAAGCTTCACATGAGATGGTTTACCATAAAGGTTTTTGAACGTGACGAAAGAGTCCTTGAAAGTCTTAAACTTCCACCGGATACACGAAATAAGATAGATAAAATTATTGCAAAGTGTGAGGCAATCTTTGACGATGATAGCGATAGCATTATTATAAACCAGCGTTATGATTTTATTACAAACGTTATAAAAGCGTGCGTTGTACGGCATGAAAACGGTGCGTCAGCAAGCGAAAAAATAGACAACATCATGACAAACCGTTGGCTTGCTCTCCCTCTATTTGCCGTAATTATGTGCGGTGTATACTACATATCAATCCAGTCACTCGGAAGCTTTGGAAACGAATGGGTGGCGGCACTTGTCGAGTGGATAAGTGGCAGTGTGGAAGGATTTCTTACGAATATCAATGTCGCACCATGGCTTGTGGGACTCGTGGTTGATGGGTTTATAAACGGCGTTGGAGCCGTCCTTGGATTTGTTCCGCAGCTTATGCTTTTGTTCTTATTCTTAGCGGTGCTTGAAGATTGTGGATACATGTCAAGAATTGCCTTTATAATGGACAGACTTTTTAGAAAGTTTGGGCTTTCGGGCAAATCGTTTATACCTCTTCTTGTTGCCTCGGGTTGTGGCGTCCCTGGTATCATGGCTTGTCGAACAATTGAAAGTGAAAACGACCGAAAGATAACTATTATGGTAACGACTTTTATTCCGTGTGGTGCAAAATTGCCTATAATCTCTTTGATTGCGGGTGCTTTGTTCGGGAACTCCGCCTTGGTTGCTATTTCTGTTTATTTTTTAGGGATTCTCATGGTTGTTTTGTCAGGGGCGATACTTAAAAAGCTAAAAGCTTTTGAAGGCGAGCCTGCGCCATTTGTTATGGAACTTCCATCATATCATGTGCCAAGTGTAAAAAATGTTTTACGACACGTTTTAGATGAAACGAAAGCTTTTGTAGTAAAAGCTGGGACTATTATATTTGTGGCTTGTGGGATTATTTGGTTTTTGTCTAATTTCTCATGGCAAATGCAAATGGTTGATGCACCTTTTAGTATTTTAGCGTCAATCGGTAGCTTTATTGCACCAATATTCTCGCCACTTGGGTTTGGACATTGGGAACCTACTGTGGCTACTCTTACAGGGGTTGTTGCAAAAGAAAATATCGTAGGCAGTCTTAATGTTTTATACGGCTCACAGAGTGCCGAAAATTTAGCCACTGTTTTCACGCCCGTAAGTGGCTATGCTTTCTTAATATTTAACATGCTATGTTCGCCATGTATAGCGGCAATCGCCACCATAAAGCGAGAAATGGGTAGCATGAAGTGGACTATGTTTGCACTCCTTTATCAAACTGGTCTTGCATACATAATTAGCTTTATAATCTATCAATTAGGAAACGTTATATTTTTAGGTACAACATTTAATGTTTTATCAATCGTTGCAATACTTTTAGTTGGGCTTATTGGATTTATGACTTTTCGCCGTCATAGAAAAGTAACGGCTTTGTAGGAAAATGCAGAAATATTAGCAAAGGATTAAAACGCCGATTTTGTAGGGGACGATATAAGCGTCGTCCCGATAGCGACCGTCCATTACAAGTGGGAATTTATGGAGTTGGTTACACTTGTTTACACTTGTTTACATAGATGTTTACACCCTAAAACAGCGTTTTTGCGGGGAATTTGCCCTTAATATTGCCTAAATGTAAACAACTTTGTTATAAGAGAAATATTTTTAAATATATAATATATATAATATAAAACGTATAGGAAAGCAATAGATGATTGCACCACGAAACCCTCGAAACCCGCATAAACACTAGGATTTTATGTGTAACCAACTGTAACCAACTGCAACCAACCATAGGGGACGATACCCACATCGTCCCGAATGGGCTCAAAACGGATATCGTTGGCGTAAAAAAACGGGACGATGTAGGCATCGTCCCCTACAGATTATCAACAAACATTTGTAATGCACCCGTGTATTGCAATGTCCCGAACGTGAAAATATTGCTTGCTTTTACGTTTAATTTGTGTTACAATTCGTAGTTAAATAATAAATTACAACTATGTGTGACACAAGGAGAATTTACATGATACTATTTATACTTAGATTTTTAGCGGCAATACTTATTGCATTTCTTGTAGGAAAGTTAGTGTCAAAAATTCAGTTGCCTGCAATTTTAGGTTGGCTGGTTGCTGGAATGATTTTGGGACCACATGCGTTTGGACTTGTAAACACCGAAATGCTGGACGCTTCATGGTTTCAAAACATCGTGCATGTCTTAGAGTGTGCGGTCGGCTTAATGATAGGCTCTGAACTCGTTTGGAACAAGATAAAAAAGTCGGGTACACAGATTATTATTACTACCCTTACCCAATCTTTAGGAACCTTTTTTGTGGTAAGCCTCGTGTTTGGAATCGTCTTCTATTTTACAGGAGTCCCTCTTTATCTAGCCTTAATCTTTGGCGGAATAGCCCTTGCCACGGCTCCTGCACCTGCACTTTCTATCGTTCGTGAATTTAAGACTGATGGACCCGTTACAAAAACCCTAATCCCAATGGCTGCACTTGATGACATGGTAGGCGTTGTCGTGTTTTTCTCGGTTATTTCCGTTGTTGCCGGAACCATTTCAGAGCAAAAGTTACCAGCGTATATGATTTTATTAGTCCTTCTCCTACCCTTGCTCATCGGCGTAGTAACAGGGCTTTTAGGTGGAATATTGCTAAAAAAAGAACGTCCCGCAAAGGCGACAATTCCAATTCTTATTGGGCTTATAATATTAACCTCGATTATAGGTTTTGTGTTTAACAACATGGTTCTTCCAAAGCCTTTGCTAAACTTTATGCTAATCGGAATGGCGTTTTCGGCAACGTTTTCGAACATGGTTTCAGAAGAACGTCTAGACCAAATTATGCAAGCTTTTAACCCTATTTTGGGAATGTCCATGATTGTGGTAATCCTAAATCTTGGAATGCCTCTTGACTATCACCTAATTTTAGGAGCAGGATTGTTCACCGCAATTTACATTATTGCAAGAGCTGTCGGCAAATACGGCGGTGCATATATAGGTGCAAAAGCGACAAAATCGCCTAAAACAGTCGTTAAATATTTAGGGCTTACACTGCTTCCTCATTCGGGGGTTTCCCTTGTGTTTACAGGGATTGCGGTATCGGTCTTAACTATCCCCGCCCCTGAATGTGCAAAAATAATTCAAGGCACAATAGCGGCCGCGGCGGTTATTAATGAAGTTATTGCCGTTATTATCTCTAAAAAAGCCTTCGAATGGGCTGGAGAGTTTAACAAGGCTGGCATAAAAGAATGACGCACCACCGTAATAAAGCCCATAAGACCTCGATCTTATGGGCTTTATTGCACTTATTTGATTAATATAATCTTTCGATAATCGCCTCTACTATACGCTTTGAAGCGTTTCCATCGCCGTATGGGTTAACAGCTTTAGCCATTTTTTCATACTCCGCCATGTTTGTCAAAAGTTTTGAAGTCTCGGTGATTATTGTATCCTTATCAACCCCTAAAATCTTAACTGTGCCAGCGTCCACCGCTTCTGGGCGTTCAGTTTCGTTTCTTAAAACCAAAACAGGCTTTCCTAAAGATGGTGCCTCTTCTTGTAAGCCACCGGAATCTGTAAGCACAAGATAGCCACGCTTGATTGCGTTATGAAGCTCATCGGCGTTTACTGGCTCTATTAAACGAATTCTATCATGATTTCCTAAAATCTTATACGCTGTATCACGGACCGCAGGGTTCATATGTACAGGATAAACGACCTCTACATCGTCAAAAGTTTCAACGACCTCACGTACGGCTTTGCAGATATTTTCAAGAGGTTCACCTAAATTTTCACGCCTATGTGCCGTCATAACAATAACCTTTTTGTTATCCCAATCCATAGATTTAAGGTTTTCATCTTTAAACTCATAGTCATCTCTAACGGTTGTCTCAAGTGCGTCAATCACAGTGTTTCCGGTTATATAAATATCGGAAGGGTTAACGTTTTCGTTTAAAAGATTTTTCTCGTTATTAATTGTTGGTGCAAAATGCATGTCCGCAATAACCCCTACCAAACGCCTGTTTACCTCTTCAGGGAAGGGCGAGTATTTATCAAACGTTCTAAGTCCAGCCTCAACATGCCCAACAGCGGTTTGGTTATAAAACGCTGCAAGAGCACCCGCAAAAGTCGTTGAAGTATCACCATGAACCAACACAATATCGGGGTTTGCCTCTTTTATTACGCCATCTAAGCCTTCGATAACTCTAGCGGTTATTTCAACCAAAGTTTGCCTTTCCTTCATTATATTCAAATCATAATCGGGTTTAATGTCGAATATTTCAAGAACCTGGTCTAGCATTTGGCGGTGTTGTGCCGTCACACACACAATCGACTCTATTTTATCCGAGTTTGCCTCAAGCTCTTTAACAAGCGGAGCCATTTTTATTGCCTCGGGACGTGTTCCAAACACCGTCATTACCTTAATTTTCTTCATCTGTTTGTTCCTCCTCTGACAGTTCTAATTCGTTATACGCACCATTTTTTTTAGGGTCTTTTAGCTGTTCCATAAGCTTTACAGAAACCAAAATTATAACCAAAACGGCTGTAATCAGAATCAGTCCTCTGCCATAGCCTTTTATTGACATTACAACA
>JAVXFE010000035.1:0-10988 GCA_036658075.1 Oscillospiraceae bacterium | reverse complement strand
TACAGACAACGGGCGTCGACAGCACCGTTGGAAAGAGTACAAACGTTGGACCTTTCGCATATTTAAGACCTAATTCACATATTGGAAACGATGTGAAGATTGGTGATTTTGTAGAGATTAAAAATTCTACTATTGACGACGGAACAAAGGTAGCCCATCTCACATATGTCGGGGATGCGGAAGTCGGAAAGAACGTTAATTTCGGCTGCGGAACGGTTATTGTCAATTATGATGGAAATAAAAAGCATCGCACAATCATTGAAGATAATTGCTTTATCGGCTGTAACACTAATCTTGTATCGCCTGTTGTAATTAAAAAAGGAGCGTATACGGCGGCGGGGTCTACAATAACGGATGAGGTTCCGGCGGATTCTTTGGCAATTGCCAGAAGTCGACAGGTAGTGAAAATAGACTGGACAAAAAAACGATAAAAGTTGCAGATAGATAAAATTAGGAGAATAAAATGTATATAGTTGTAGGTCTTGGAAACCCGGGACAAGAATATGTAGGAACACGTCATAATATTGGCTTTGAAACGGCAGACGCAATATGCTCAAAATATGATGTTAAAATGAAATCAAGCAAATTTAAGGCACAGGTTGGCGAATTTAGAATCGGAACAGAAAAGATATTGCTTGTAAAACCGCAAACATTTATGAATTTAAGTGGCGAGGCGGTGCGTGAGATTATGGATTATTATGATGTGGATAATGAAAATCTTATCGTAATCTATGATGATATTTCATTGCCAACGGGAAAAATTAGAATTCGTGAAAAGGGCAGTGCAGGCGGTCATAATGGTATAAAAAATATTATATATCAGCTGGGAAGCGACAAGTTTCCACGGATTAAAATTGGAGTAGGAGCCCCTGAACATCCCGATTTTGACATGAAGGATTATGTTTTGGGACGATTTTCAAAGGAAGAAATCGAAATTCTTATTAAAACGGTGATAAAGGCAACCGACGCCCTTGAAGAGATTATAAGAGTTGATGCGCTATCAGCAATGAGCAAGTTTAATGGTTAGGCGGAGTGATTTTTTATGAATGGCTTTTTAGAAATTATGGAAGATCTGGCAGAGTTTGAAGAACTGCTAGATGCTTTAAAGCGTGAAAATTCACCAATAAATGTTATAGGTGTGTCTGATTCGGTGCGGGCACATCTTATTTTCGCAACTTGTGAAAAGTTAGGAAAGCACGCTCTTGTTGTTGCCGAAAATGCGGTAAATGCAAGACAAATTTATGAAGATATGAACTTTTTTGTAGAAGATACCGAAGAGGTTTTATACTTTACTGATACCGATTTGCTTTTTTATGATGTAGAGGCAAAGGGTCAAGACGTGCGAAAAATGCGTTTAAAAGTTTTGGATAAGTTGTATACAAGTCACGGAAAATGCCATGTCATCACCACTATTGATGCACTTTTAAGCATGACTGCAAGTTATGATGTTTATGAGAAAAATGCCATAACCATAACGATTGGTGACGAGATAGAACTAAACGACATAGCTATAAAATTGTCAGCTCTAGGATATAAGCGTGAAGAAATGGTTGAGGGTGCAGGGCAATTTAGTATTCGTGGAGGAATCCTCGATTTTTTCCCATATTATAGTGATGCGGCATATCGTGTTGAATTTTTTGACACTGAGGTGGATTCTATCCGCCTGTTTGATATCGAGACACAACGGACGATTGAAATGACAACTTTTGCAAGGGTTTCTCCTGCTCGTGAAATCATGCTAAATGAAGAACAGAGAAATAAACTTATTGAAAAACTTACAAAAATCTTGGAGAAAACCGATGAAACGCAAGATATAGGGCGAAAACTTTCAATAAGTTTGCGGCATGATATCGAACGCTTAAAAGCCGGGGTTGTTTTTCCGTCACTTGACAAATATATTCCTCTTATATATGAAGAAATACCAACTTTGATTGATTATATTTCAGAAGACGCTATTGTGTTTTGGAATGAACCGTCACGAATAAAAGAAACGTGCATAGCTACCACCGAGCGTTTTAATGATGCGAAAATTGATATGGCTAATCGTGGAATTTTAAGCGAAATAAAGGGCGAGTATAGCCTTTCTTTAAAAGAGGGAACCAACCGGCTTTTGAAGAATTTATTTGTTGGTATTGGGGCAATTACTCATAGCGGAATGTTGGATTATAAGCCAAAAGCGTTAATTTCTTTAACAATGAAGAGCATAAATAGTTTTCAGGGTCGGATGGAATATCTATATGAAACTCTAAAATATTATAAAGAAAACAAATATAAAACTGTAATAATTGCAGGTTCTGAGGCGAGAGCTAAAAATCTTATACGGCAACTAAGCGATGAAGAAATTTCAGCTGATTATGCGGAAGTTTTAAAAGTTTTGCCTCCAAATGGTGGAGTTACAGTTACTCACGGAAGCATTCAAAAGGGATTCGAATATCCTCTTATTCGGACGGCGATAATTGGCGACCGTGAAATATTTGGTGGCGAAAGAAAAAAGAGAACTCGTCATTTGGCAAGCAAAGGTGATAAGCTTCAAAGCTTCACAGATTTAAATCAAGGGGATTTTATTGTTCATCAGAATTATGGAATAGGTCAATATGTTGGGATTGAACAACTTTCGGTAGCGGGTATACGAAAGGATTATTTAAAGATTAATTATAAAGGCGATGATGTCCTTTACGTTCCTACAGACCAGCTTGATATGGTATACAAGCATATTTCTAAAGATGGCGTTCGAATAAAGCTAAACCATTTAGGCGGCGGGGATTGGACAAAGACAAAACAACGTGTAAAAGCGGCGGCGGCGGACATGGCGAAAGAACTTATTGCCCTTTATGCTGAGAGAAGTCAAATTAAAGGCATTCCGTTTTCAAAAGATAGTGAATGGCAAAAAGAATTTGAAGAATCCTTCCCATATGACGAAACCGATGACCAGTTAAGAAGTATCGAAGAAGTTAAGTCGGACATGGAAAAGCCACAACCCATGGACAGACTCTTGTGTGGAGATGTAGGATATGGAAAAACCGAAGTGGCAATTCGTGCCGCTTTTAAGGCGGTTACTGATGGTTATCAAGTTGCATATTTGGTACCGACAACAATTTTAGCCAGTCAGCATTATAACACCTTTAAACAACGTATGAAGGATTATCCCATTAATATTTCATTAATGTCAAGATTTTGTACACCGGTGCAACAGAAAAAAACTTTGAAAGAGCTTGCTGTTGGAGAAGTTGATATTTTAATAGGAACGCACAAAATATTAGGAAAGTCTGTAAAATTTGACAAATTAGGTCTGCTTATTATTGATGAGGAACAAAGGTTTGGTGTCGGACATAAAGAAAAGATTAAAGAGATTCGAAAAGAAATTGACGTTTTGACTCTTTCGGCAACGCCTATACCACGAACACTTCATATGTCGCTTACAGGAATCCGTGATATGAGCATAATAAATCAGCCTCCCAGCGAAAGACTTCCTGTTGCCACATATGTGTTAGAATACAATGACGATGTTGTGCGAGAGGCGATTAACCGTGAAATGGGTCGTGGTGGACAGGTTTATTATCTATTTAATCGTGTCGAAGGAATTTATAAAGCTGCAACGAAAATTGCCGAACTTGTTCCTGATGCACGAGTTGCAGTGGCTCACGGAAGAATGAACGAACGAGAACTTGAAGAAATTATGCTGGAAGTGTCAGAAGGGGAACTTGACGTTTTGGTTTGTACCACTATTATTGAAACGGGACTGGATATTCCAAACGTCAATACGATTATTATTGAAGACGCAGATAGATTGGGGCTGGCTCAACTTTATCAGCTTCGAGGTCGTGTCGGACGTTCTAACCGTTTGGCATATGCGTATTTGACTTTTAGAAGAGATAAAGTTTTAAGCGAAATCGCCGAGAAGCGACTTCTTGCCATAAAAGAATTTACGGAATTTGGTTCCGGTTTTAAAATTGCTATGCGAGATTTGGAAATACGTGGAACGGGGAATCTTATTGGTGCAAAGCAACACGGGCATATGGATGCGGTGGGATATGATATGTATTGTAGGTTATTAGAAGAGGCAGTTTTGGAAGAGCAAGGAATAGAAAAGCCGAAAAAGACCGAAACCTTAATCGATTTACCTGTAAGTGCGTATATTCCGGAGAGTTATATACCAAGTCACGCACAAAGAATATCTGCATATAAGAGGATTGCGGCAATAAACACCGCCGATGATCTATTTGATACCTATGATGAAATTGAAGATAGATACGGAACGGTTCCAAATGTGACCGATGCTTTAATGAAGATTTCGCTTATAAAAGCATATGCTGAAAATTTTGGAGTTTCTGAAATGATTGCTACAGAGGACAAGGTGATATTTAAGTTTGATGAGAATAATATACCGGATATGCGACGGTGTATAGATATGCTAATTAAAAATCCAAATGACTTTCATATAACAAATTCTAGTCCGCCACGTATGCAATACAATTTAAAGCGAGAAAAAACAGATGTAAATGGTGATAAATACCTAAATTCTTTGAAAGAGACGATGGAAAAGTTGACTTTATGTTAAGAGAATGTTAACTTTTAGAGAATTTTTCAAAAAGGGGTAGAAATTTTTTGGAAAGTAGTGTATAATTATTGAAAATACAAGAATCGTAAAATTTAGTGAGGTCGTAAATTTTATAAGGTTCGGAATATCAAAGGAGAGAAAATTGTGGAAAATGAAAAAAAGGATTTAAAAACGGGAGTTGAGAGCAACTCTGCGGAAAATGTAACGCCTGATGTTACATCTAAGATTGCGGATGCAGCGGCTGAGGTTCAAGATGAGATTAATGCTGCCGAAGTTGAGGTTGAAGTTGAGGGTGTTGAAGAAACAAACGAAACACCGTTGCTTGACGATAATGGCGAAGTTGTTTTAGATGAAGATGGAATGCCAATATACGTTCCGCTTGAGAATAGTTTTGTTGAACCTCCAAAAGAGGTGAAAAAGGTTACTATGGCTATGCCTAAGTTTGTAATCTCACTTATTGCCAGTGCGGTTCTCGGTGCTTTCATATTTTTTGTTTGCATGAGCGTACCTAGTTACATTAAGAACCTTCCAGAAGGTAATGCTATTGCAAAAGTTGATGGCGTAACCATTACTGATTTGGACATGAACTACTACATATTTGTTGCTGCATCAAGAAAGTTCTCTGAAATGACGGCTAATGAACCAAACGCCGACATGAGCAAGTTTGATTGGGAACAAAAAACCGAAGATGGTCGTGCTTTATCTGATGTTATCCGTGAAGATGCTTTAAAAGAAGCAAAAAGCACAGTGCTAACTATCAAAAAAGGTGAAACCGAAGAAACAAAATGGACAGAAGATGACCAAAAACAAATTGACACTGCTGTTGACGGATTTGTTACTCAATACGGCGAAGATGGCTTCCTTAAACGTGCTAAATCTATGGGTATTAATACTATAAAAGAGTATAAAAAGACCTATGAAAGCATGACTCGTATGTCGACAGTTAAGGCTGCTATGGAAGAGGATATAACCAAATTTATGCCTGAAGGCGTTGATATGGCTAAATATTTACAAAAAGACAGAGGTTCTGTACAACATATCCTTTTGAAATCCGCCGCAACTGCTAATTCTGTAGCTGATCCTGCTGCAACACCTGCACCTTCTGCTGATCCTAAAACTACAGCACAAACCGTTGCTGATCGTGCAAAGGGCGGAGAAGATTTTGCTACATTAATGAAAGAATTTAATCAAGATTCAGGCGCCACTGAAAAGGGTTATACTTTCCAAAAGGGCGAGATGGTTCCGGAATTTGAAGACGCTGCATTTAAGCTTGGTCTTAATGAGATTAGCGGACCTGTTGAATCTTCATTTGGTTTTCACGTTATAAAGAGAATTGCTGGTATGTATGAACTTCAAGCGTATTGGGAAGAAACTGCAAAAGTTTCTGTAAACGAAAAGAAATTGGCAAAAATGTCAGTAAAAGATATTATGACTCTTGCTGAGGATATGAACAAAGAAGTAGCTTCTGAAGAAGCAAGCAAGCAATCGTCAAAAGGCGGTTCAGCATCACAGGGCGGTTCGTATTCAAGTGATGAACAAGCTGCCGCACAACAGGCCGCTGCACAACAAGCCGCAGCACAGGCTGCCGCACAACAAGCTGCACCAGCTCAATAAAACAATAAAATAATAAAAACTCCCGTAGCACTTAGTGCCACGGGAATTTTTTTAATAACTTTTAAGAAGTTAAAGATTTATACATTTCATCATATTTCTTTGCTGAAGCATCCCATGAGAAATCTTGCTTTAAGGCATTTTTAATCAATGAGTTCCAAACTGGCTTGTCGCCAAATATGGATAAAGCCATTCGTATTGTATAAATCATATCATGTGGAGTATACGGAACAAAACTAAAGCCGTTTCCTTCACCGGTATATTTGTTATATGGAATAATGGTGTCTTTAAGACCGCCGGTTTCACGGACAATAGGAATAGTTCCATATGCAAGTGAGATAAGTTGGCTAAGACCACACGGCTCAAACAATGATGGCATGAGGAAAATATCTGCCGCCGCATAAACTTTATGTGCAAGCTCGTTGCTAAACATAATGTTTGCGGATAATTTTTCAGGGTTGCACCATGCGTTATGTCTAAACATATTTTCATATTTTGCGGTACCGGTACCAACAACAACAAGTTGCAAGTCCATGTTCATAAGTTCACTCATAGCCTCTGAAATAATATCAAGACCTTTTTGGTCAACCAATCTTGAAATTATACCAATCATTGCTTTGTCACCGTCAATGGTTAATCCTAATTGATCTTGAAGTTTCATTTTATTTTCACGTTTTTTACCAATAACGTTTCTACCATCAAAATTTGTAAATATATAAGGGTCATGTTTCGGGTTATACTCGTTATAATCAATACCATTTAAGATACCGAAAAGCGAGTTATCTCGTGCGTTTAACAGACCATCAAGTTTTTCACCGCAAACGGGCGTTTTAATTTCATTTGCGTATGTCGGACTTACTGTTGTAACATAATCTGAATATACGATACCACCTTTTAGGAGGTTTGCACAACCATGGAATTCTAGCTTATCGTCAGTGAAATACGATTTGTCAAGCGAGAAGAAATCTGCAACAATCTCCATTGAATATACGCCCTGGTATCTTAAATTGTGAATGGTAAACACGGTTTTTATGCCTTGATAAAATTCATTTCTGCCATAGTAGGCATTGAGAATAACAGGAACCATACCGGTTTGCCAATCGTGACAATGGATAACGTCAGGCTTAAAATCTAATTGTGAAAGAATTTCAAGAGCTGCCTTATCGAAAAAGGCAAATCTTTCTAAATCGTTCCATTTATAAAGATATGGGTCACCAAAATAATATTCATTGTCAAGAAAATAGTAAGTAACATTGTCCTTTACCAGTTCAAATACGCCGCAATATTTTTTTCGCCATCCTAAAGGTACATATATGAAAAACTTAAATTCCAGTTTTTCTCGATATTCTTCAGGAATACAGCCATATTTCGGCATAATAACTCTGACGTCATTCCCAAGTTTGGTTAGAGCGGGAGGTAAGGAACCCAAAACATCCCCCAAACCGCCTGTTTTGGCGAAAGGTGCTACTTCTGATGTAATCATTAGAATTTTACTCAAACTCTACACATCCTCTCTTTTGTTTATATTAAATTAAATTGTCTGTACTTTTTGGCATAAACCACTTTAGTCTGTGCTATACGGTGGTATGCTTGCTAATTACCATAGGGTATGTGTCTTGTCCAACTAACTTCTTTCCACTTCTTAAAACAACTTCTTTGTCAAATATTACATTCTCAAGCAAACAATTATCCATGATTTCTGAATCTTGCATGAGTATACAATTTTCAACCTTTGCACCTTTTCCAATATGTACACCACGGAACAAAATAGAATTTTTTACAGTTCCTTCAATAATGCATCCATCAGCAATAAAGGAGTTCGAAACATCGTTGTTTATCGCATATTTTGTAGGAATGGTATCCTTTACCTTTGTGTAAATTGGTGAATCCGTGTTGGTTCCAAAAAGTTCATCCCGTACATCTTTTTTAAGAAGTTCAAGATTAAATTCAAAGTAGGACTTAATGCTATCAATCTTCTTTAAGTAACCGGTATATTCATAAGCACAAATTTTAAGTTTGCTAATAAACGGCAAGAAAATATCCTTAGAAATAGAATGCTTTCCATGAGCCACAGCGTCATTAATAAGTTCCATTAAAAACGTTCTCTTTATTATAAACATGTGCATATATGAACAATCGCTTTTTTGTACCGTCGGATAAACTTGAACGTCTGAAACACGATTTTCGTCATCTATATTTAATAATATATGTCGTTTTAGCTCACATTTTGGAAGCTTTTTAACTTTAGCATAGATTACAGTAATATCCGCTTCGTTTTCTTCATGAAACTCTAAAGGTTCATTAAAAGACATGTTGCATATAGTATTGCAATCAGCAACCAAAACATATTCCTGTCGACTTTTTTCTAAAAACGGCATTGCACCATGAAGAACATCAATTCCGCTTGTTCCATTTGCGCTTGAATCAGCAGTTTCTCGTGGTGGCAATATAAATAAGCCGTTATCTTTTCTATCCATATCCCAATCTTTTCCGGTGCCTAGGTGGTCGGTCAGGGATTGATAATTGTGTGGCGCAGTAATACCTGCCTTGAACATGTGCGAATTAACGATGTTGGATAGCATAAAATCTATAATTCTATATCGTCCTCCAACAGGTACAGCGGCAAGCGAGCGAATGCTCGCAAGTTCGCCTAAGCTCACTTCTGGATTTTCGGCAAATATAAGGCCTAACATATCGTTTTTCATAGCTATCTCCCCCTTTATATCTGTTCTGCTTTAATGTCTTTTTTGTTATCTGTATCAACATTATTTGTCGTATCCGGTGTCTCAACTTTTTGAGCAACTGCTTTTGCAGTCTTTGTAGTTTTCGATGTTTTTGTTGTTTTTGCGGTATCAGCTTTGGCAGATTTTGCAGTGTCTGCTTTAACAATTTTTGTTGTATCAGCTTTTATATTTTTTGTCACCATTGAGCAAAGTGCAACTTTTACATTATCGCCGATATTAATGTCAGAGCCGACAAGAGTGATACTTTCGGAACAAATTTTCGTGTTAATAAAATTTGTATTTGCGGTATCATCAGGGGTTCCAACTCTACAATTTTCGCCAATAGTGGAATTTGCACCAATTATTGCCTTATAAACAACGGCATTTTTCTTTACGTGTGAACACGGCATAAGGATTGAATCTTCAACCATTGCACCTTCTTCTACAATTGCCCCTTCGAATATAACCGAATGTTCAACCGTGCCTTCGATTTCGCAACCTTCCGTAACATAACATTTTCTAAGTTTTGCGGTAGGTGAAATGAAATGCGGCGGTTTGTTAGGGTTTTTGCTAAATATCTTCCAATCATCATCGTCTAAGTTGCAACCTGGATTATCATCTAAAAGTTCCATGTTTGCTTCCCAGAGACTTTGAATTGTTCCTACATCTTTCCAATAACCGTCAAACCTGTGTGCAACAAGTTTAAGATTGTCATTTAGCATAGAGGGGATAATATTTTTTCCAAAATCGTTATCTGATTTTGGGTCGTTTTCATCAGCGGTCAAATATTTTTTTAAGGCGTCAAAACTGAAAACGTACACACCCATAGACGCCAAGTTACTTTTAGGGTTTTTGGGCTTTTCTTCAAATTCAATAATGTTCATATCTTCGTCTGTATTCATAATTCCGAAACGTGACGCCTCATCCCATGGCACTTCTATAACCGCAATGGTAGCATCTGCACCGGCATCTTTATGTTGCTTTACCATTTTATTATAGTCCATTTTATAGATATGGTCACCTGATAAAACAACAACATATTTTGGTGCAAATTTTTCGATAAATCCTAAATTTTGATAAATTGCGTTTGCAGTACCTTTGTACCATTCGCCTTTTTCTTCCGATGTAAACGGCGGAAGAACATAAACGCCTCCATTACTTCTATCCAAATCCCACGATTGACCGCTACCTATATAGGTATTTAATTCAAGTGGTTGGTATTGAGTCAAGACCCCAACTGTGTCAATTCCTGAATGAGTACAGTTGCTGAGAGGAAAATCAATAATCTTGTATTTTCCGCCAAAAGGAACAGCGGGTTTAGCCACATTTTTTGTAAGAATTCCAAGACGGCTGCCTTGACCTCCGGCTAAAATCATAGCTACACATTCTTTTGCCTTCATCTTTGAGAACCTCCTGTATGCTTGTAATTAAGCGTAATATTTTAATGTTGTTATTATGATTTTTTTGTAGTATTTGACGTCTTTTTTGATTTTGGTGCCGCACTTTTCTTCATATATAAAGCAGTGAGCGGCGGTAGAGCTATTTCTATTGAATATGGGAAACCGTGAAACGGTTTCTTTTTTGCAGTGTATTTACGTGTTCCTTTACCATTTCCGCCGAATGAGCGACTGTTTGTATTTAAGAAAACTTCATAGAGACCGTTTTCAGGAACACCAATGGTGTATTTTGGGCGGTCGACAGGTGTGAAGTTTAAAGCAACCAAAATTTCTTCTGATTTATCTCTTGAAATACGCATAAATGAAAGAACACTATTTTCGGCATCTTCGGCATTTAGCCATTTAAAGCCTTTCCAGTCACCCATATTTTCACGTTCAATTTCGTAAAAAGCGGGATGTTCTTTATAAATGTAGTTAAGCGATTTTGAAAACTTCCATAATTTTTTATGTGGTTCTACATCGCCTAAATTCCATTCTAGCTGTTCGTCAAAACGCCATTCGATAAATTGACCAAACTCATCGCCCATGAATAGCAATTTCTTGCCTGGATGAGCGTACATATACGCATATAAAAGCTTTAGTTCGGCAAATTTCTCTTCATACGTTCCCCACATTTTATCAATAAGTGACCGCTTTCCA
>JAVXFE010000034.1:0-11007 GCA_036658075.1 Oscillospiraceae bacterium | reverse complement strand
CATACTCTTTAATTCCTTTCGTGCATTATCGATAAAGGCAGTTTTCGTTTTTTAGCTCTTGAAGTGACATGATTATACCAAATTTAGCTGATTCGTATGTAAGACCACCTTGCATATATGCAATATATGGTTCACAAATTGGTGCATCTGCTGATAATTCGATTGATGCACCTTGTACAAAAGCTCCTGCTGCCATAATAACCGGATTTTCATATCCAGGCATATCCCACGGCTCTGGAGTTACATAGCTATCTATAGGAGAGCCGCTTTGGATAGCTTGACAAAATTTAATTACATTATCAGATGTATTGAGTTTTATAGCTTGAATTATGTCGCTTCGTTTAGCGTCGACTTCAGGGCAAACTTCAAATCCAAGTTCTTTAAACATCCCAGCACACAAAACGGCTGTTTTGAGACTTTCTGCAACAACGTGTGGTGCCATAAATAAACCTTGGTACAAATTTCTGTTCATACCCAGACTGGCACCTACGTGCTTACCAAGTCCAGGCGCGGTTAAACGATATGAAACCAAATCAACATATTTTGATTTTCCGGCAATATACCCTCCGCTTAAAGCAAGACTGCCTCCAGCGTTTTTTATAAGAGAGCCAACAATTAAATCTGCCCCAACTTGAGTTGGTTCTGTAGTATCAACAAATTCACCATAACAGTTGTCTACAATACAAATAGTATCAGAATTTGCGGATTTAATTGTATTGATAATATCCTCTATATCTTTTATACTAAGTGAGTTACGCCAATCATAGCCACGGGAACGCTGTATTAGCACGGCTTTTATATTTTTTGTAGAAACAATATCTGAAATTTTATCAAAATCGATATTTCCATTTGGTAAAAGATTAGTTTGTTCGTATTTAACGCCAAAATCTTTTAAAGAACCAACATCGCTATCTCCACGAATCCCTATTACCTCTTCCATTGTATCGTAAGGTTTTCCAACTGCAGAAAGAAGTGTATCTCCTGGTCGAAGAACTGCATATAAACACGACGCTATAGCTTGCGTGCCTGATATTATGTTATGTCGTACTATTGCAGCTTCAGAGCCAAAAATATCAGCATAGACTTTATCAAGAGCATCTCGACCCATATCATCATATCCATAGCCTGTAGTTTCACCAAAATGTGCATATGAAATTTTGTTTTGTTGAAAAGCTTTAAGAACCTTCAATTGATTATATTCTGCTATTTCATTAATTTGCTCAAATTGTGGAGTGATATTTTTTTCTACAGTTTCTAAAAGTTTGAGTGTTTCCTCTTTAATGTTAAAATCAGCTTTAATAAGCTCTTTTGTTTTACTCTGCATAATCAAGGTTGTTTAAATCTTCTGGAGAAAGCACATCGACATTATTTTGATCTAAAATCTCAATAGACTTTTCCAAGTCGCTTGTTTTTATAACAATTACAGCCTTTGCTGATTTTTCGCCTATAAATGAATATATATATTCTATACTAATATCAGCGGTTTTTAAAATTGCTATAACCTTGCTAAAAGCACCAACGGTATCATCAATAGATACCGCAATTACATTTGTAACACTTGCAGTCATGTTATTTTCACGTAAAACCTTTTCAGCTAAGTTAGGTTTATTTACAATCATTCGAAGTATTCCAAAATCTGTTGTATCTGCAATATTAATTGCACGCATATCAATTTTGTTATCTGAAAGAACTTGGGTTATTTCAGCAAGTCTTCCAGGCTTATTTTCCATAAATACAGATATTTGTTTAACAAACATGATGATTCCTCCTTTTAAACTAAGTCTCTTCCAGCTTTAAAAGCCTTTATATTTACATCTATTGCTTTTTCCGGTACAGTTGATTTAAGAGCTTCAATCCATTTTTCTTCCATAATATCAGTGGATTTAGAAAGCACACCTAATAAAACAACGTTAACCGTTCGTATATTTCCCGAATCAATTGCAATTTTTGCAGCATCAACAGAAATAAAATCAATACCTTTTGCAGTAAGTTTTTGAACTATATCTTTTGGGTAAGTCATTGCTCCCGTAATTACAGGCATAGGATCAATATTTTGTGAATTAGATATGATTCGACCACCATTTTTTAAATATGGTACATAACGATATGCTTCAAGCTCCTCAAAAGCCAAAATTAAATCTGCTTCTCCGTAGTCAATTATTGGAGATTTTACTTTTTCACCGTATTTTACATAAGTTACAACCGATCCGCCACGTTGTGACATTCCGTGAACTTCTGAAACCTTTACATCATAACCTTCACCAATTAACATATTACCTAAAATTCTGCTAGTGAGCAAAGTTCCTTGACCACCAACACCTACAATCATAATTGATAAACCCATTTTCTTTACCTCCCTATTTTATTGCTCCAAATTTGCAGACTTTTTGACACAAACCACAACCATTGCAAAGAGTTTGGTCAATTTCAAGGTGATTATCGTTAGTGAAAAGTGCGCTACAGCCAAGATTCATGCACATTTTACACTTTTTACATTTATCTACATCTATTTTAACAGGACCTGGAAATTTCACAGACTTTAAAAGAGCACATGGTCTTTGAGCAATAATCAAAGAAGGCTCGTTGGCAGCTAATTCCTCTTTAACGACATTTTCGAATAATTCTAAATCAAATGGGTCAGCAATTTTAACTCTATCAATTCCAATAGCGTGACCTAATAATTCAAGATCAACTTGCTTTGTAGCTTCGCCCATTAAGGTTTTACCTGTAGTAGGATTTTGCTGATGTCCTGTCATACCTGTAATAGAATTATCTAAAATTATAACTGTGTTTATGCCTTTATTATAGACTATTTCTATTAACCCTGTAATTCCAGAATGAATAAATGTAGAATCACCTATAACCGCTACGGTATTTTTTGCAAATTCTTCACCACGAGCAAGGGACATTCCAAAAGACATACCAATACTTGCACCCATACAAACGACAGTATCAATTGCATTAAGCGGTGTAATTGCACCAAGAGTATAGCAACCAATATCACCACAAACATTTACACCCATCTTTTTGAGAACATAAAAAGCGCCTCTATGTGGGCAGCCAGGGCAAAGAACGGGGGGGCGTACTGGAATTTCTTCATCAATTGTTGTTATTTTATTAGAAATTCCGCCGGTAATTAAAAGCTTGATTTGAGTTGTACTAAATTCATAACAAACAGGAAAAAGTTCTTTCCCGATAACAGAAACGCCAATATTTTTACAATGTTCTTCTATAAATGAATCAAGTTCCTCGACCACGTATAAAGTCTCCACTTTTTGGGCAAAATCCTGAATTAATTTGGTAGGCAACGGATACACCATTCCTAATTTTAAAACAGAAATTGAATCTCCAAACGCTTCACGAACATAATTATAGCACATTCCGCTTGTAATAATACCGATTTTTCTGTCGTCTCCATATTCAACTTTATTAAGGGGAGTATCTTCAGCATATTGGGCTAAAATACTAAGTCTTTGTTCAAGTTCAGGATGTTTGCGTTTTGCATTACCTGGCATCATAACATATTTACTAATGTTTTTTTCATAATCACGCAGTGGAATTTCTTTTCTATCTCCAATTTCAGTAACGCTTTGTGAATGAGCAACACGTGTAGATAATCTAAATAATACAGGAGTATCAAAATTTTCACTTATTTCATAGGCATCTTCCATAAAAGATTTACATTCATTGCTATCTGATGGTTCAATCATTGGAATTTTTGATGCTTTTGCATAATGTCGACTGTCTTGTTCATTTTGAGATGAATGCATACTTGGGTCATCAGCAACAGCAATAACAAGTCCGGCATTAACGCCAGTGTATGCTGCAGTAAATAATGGATCTGCAGCAACATTAAGTCCAACGTGTTTCATGGCACAAAAAGACCTTGCACCGCCAATCGATGCACCAATCGCAACTTCAAGAGCAACTTTTTCATTTGGAGCCCATTCTGCATAAATCTCATCATATTTAGCTGCAAATTCTGTAATTTCGGTACTGGGGGTACCGGGATAAGCGGAAACAATTTTTACTCCATTTTCGTATAAACCTTGTGCAACCGCTGCATTGCCAATAAGTAATTTCTTTTTCATTATAATTATTCCTTTCGATGAATATATTTAAATGCCACGTAAATCAAGAATTCTTTTAGATTTGCCTGCAGTTCTTTCAATGGTTTTTGGTTCAGCAAGTTTTAATTTAACTCTTAATCCAAGAACACTGTGAATTTTTTCTTTCATTGTTCTTTCAAGATTTTCAATTTCGCTAAATTTTTCAAGCAAATTACCATCAATAAGTTCAACTATCACTTCTAAATTATCAAGCATATTTTCACGTCTTAAAATAAGCTGATAATTTGGACTAACTTGCGGAAATCCGAGAATAACACTTTCAATTTGTGAAGGGAAAACATTCACGCCTTTTATTATCATCATGTCATCCGTTCTTCCTTGGATATTGGCAAGCCGTTTTGATGTCCTTCCGCACAAGCACGGTTCAGAAATAAGATACGAAATATCACGTGTTCTATATCTAAATACAGGCATAGCTTCTTTTGTAAGCGTAGTAATAACCACCTCACCTTTTTCACCATCAGGCAGGACTTCACCAGTTTCAGGGTTAATGATTTCAACAAAAAACATGTCTTCGTTTATGTGCTGACCGCATTTTAATGTACATTCTCCTGAAACTCCAGGTCCTAAAACTTCAGTTAAACCATAATTTGTTGTTACAGTCATTCCGAGACGTTCTTCTATAGTTGAACGCATTTCAGAACTCATTCCTTCTGAACCTAAAAGACCATATTTCAGTTTAAAATTTTCTTTTGGAATTTGCATTTCTTCAATAACTTCAGATATGTACATAGCGTATGATGGTGTAGCAATCAAAACAGTAGTTCCAAAATCCTGCATTAGCATGATTTGTTTTTGAGTATTTCCACTTGACATAGGAATAATCGTTGCCCCTATTTTTTCTAATCCGTAATGTAGCCCAAACCCACCAGTAAACAAGCCGTAACCGAAGGCAACTTGAGCTATATCTTCATCAGAAACACCACCGGCTACAGCAAGTCTGGCAACGCCGTTCGCCCAAGTATCAAGATCATTTTTTGTGTATCCTGCCACAACGGGTTTTCCTGTTGTGCCAGAAGATGCATGTAAGCGTGCAATATTTTTCATAGGTTCTGCAAAAAGACCAAATGGATAGTTATCTCTGAGGTCATCTTTTTCTGTAAAGGGTATATTTTTAATATCCTCTAATGTTTTAATCATATCTGGAGAAATTCCAGCATCATCAAAACGTTTTTTATAAAAAGGAACGTTTTGGTAGGCTTTTTTTACCATATGTTGCAATCGTTCTAATTGTATTGCCTCGATTTTTTTGTGATCGGAGCAACATTCAATTTCTTTATCCCAAATCATTAGTCAAAAATCTCCTTTATAAATTCTGAATTGTATTTTGGTGTATATATGCTTACAATTGGTGTAATTATTAAAGAAACAATCATAGCAATCATTCCAAATGTTGGTGCATATTTAGCATTAAAACCCGAAGCAAGTGCAGGTAAGATTGATGCCATAAAACCAGAAAGCATACCACTCCAAGCACCAACTCTTGTAATTTTTTTTGAATATAAACCCCATACGTAAGGTCCTATAAATGTTCCGGCAACGGTTCCCCATGAAAACGACATAAGGGTTACAATTTCTTTCGGTTTAAATATAGCAATCGCAAAAGATAAGCCAACAAACACAACACATAAAATTCTCATAAGTCCAACAGTGTCTTTTTCAGACATGTTTGGCGCAAATTGTCCTTTTATTAAATCAATAGTGAGTGAACTGCTAGAGGTCATTACTAATGATGAAAGTGTTGACATTGATGCTGAGAGTATTAAAACTAACAAAACTCCCAACATAACGCTTGGCAAAGCTGAATTTAGCATTAATGGCATTATTGCATCAAATCCTTCTGCCGGAATGCTGTTGCCGAGATATAGTCGTCCAAAAGCTCCTATAAAATATGCGCCACCACCTATTAGAAGTGCAAATAAGGTTGATATTATAGCAGCTTGTTTGATTGATTTACCTGTTTTTACAGTATAAAACTTATGTATCATTTGAGGTAATCCCCATGTTCCAAGACTCGTTAAAACAACAAGCGATAACAGACTAAACCAATTACTACCTCCAAATGGAGCAATTAAATCTTTTCCTACAGATGGAATTTCACGTAATTGCTGAATACCGGCCGTAAGACCACCTACGACGTCATTGCTTATAACAAAATAAATAACTAAAACAATACCAACAATCATAATCAAACCTTGGATAAAATCAGTAAGAACCGTTGCCATGTATCCGCCAAGGACTAAATAAAGAGCAGTCAATATTGCCATGATAAACATCCATGCAACATATGGGACTGTAGGAAAAACGGATATAAATAGGTAACTAAGACCCATATAAACCGAGGCAGCGTATGGCGTTAAAAATATAAAAATAACAATAGCTGAAAATATTTTCATACCTTTATCGTCAAATCTACCTTCAAAAAATTCTGGCATAGTTTTTGCGTCTAGCTTATGTGTCATAGTCCTTGTTTTCTTTGCAAGAACCAGCCATGAAGCTAAACAGCCTATAATAGCATTTGCTATTCCAATCCATATTGCAGATATACCTAAATTCCATCCATTTTTACCGGCATAACCAATAAAAATTACGGCAGAGAAAAACGAAGTGCCATACGCAAACGCCGAAAGCCACGGACCTAAATTTCTGCCTCCCAATAAAAAGCCATCAACGCTATTAGTTTTTTTCATGCAATACACGCCTACCCCAACCATTAAAAGTACATAAGCCACAAGTATAGCAATATTAATACCCATTTTAGACATTCCCCCTCAAATATATAACTCATAAAATTTCAACGTTTTTTATTATATCACAAGTCGCATATAGTTTTCAAGAGTAAAATTAGAGTTTTTTCAACATCTTTCATGGAAACTATTTGATTTATGGTGTTTTTATATTTTATTGGTATGCAAATAGTTGCAAATTCTGCTCCAAAATTCAATAAACTTAGACTATCAAACTCAGTTATGTTTTCATGTGAAACAATTTTTTGACACTCTATATCATTATTTGAAGCAATTTTTAAAATTAAATCTTTTAATTCAGGAGCTAAAATTGAATTTTTACTTTTTAAAACAATACATGGTCCATTACCCATAATAATATTTTTGGTAGTTTCTGTTGACTCAACAGAAAACAAAAAATCGGGGTTTATTGAACGAACAACTATTTTAGCAGCTTCTTTAGTCGAAGTTAGATTAGAAACCAGTGTAAAGTACAAATCATTGTCACCAAACTCTTGCGTTTTTATAGCATTTATTATCAAATTTAAAGGTATTATGTCATCCAAAATATCACTACATATTAAATTGTTATTTTCAAAAATTGACGATTCTAATGTTGCAAAGCTAAATAGCTTTACAGTGTTAGAAAGTGCGGTTTCTTCAGTCGAAAACAACTCTATATACAATTCTTCTATATTTTGTTTTTTTTCTGCTGAATGCTCACTTCTAATAATTCCTATAAGGTTGTTTTCTAAAATAACTTTTCTATTTATAAGAGAATCAGTATTAATATCACTAAATTTAGAAAACCTAATCTTTCCGTCCTTTTCGATATCCGTTATAATTAATTGTGCTGATTTTATTTCACATATAATCATAATCTTTTTACCTGTGCCTTTTTTATGAGCAATGATATTTCCTAAAACATCTACGTTCACCTCGTCAACATAGGTATTAATTTCATTTTTTATATGATCTATTAAATTTTTAGTATTATTGATATTTATTATTTTTTTAATGTCTTCATATGAGTTCATTTATTTTACCTCCTCTAAAAATTTTATAATAATATCTTCGGCTCTATAATAATCATTTTTATTTATTACATTAGCATCTGAATTAATATAACGACATGGCAAATTAATTTTTGCAGTCTGTATTCCGTTATTTGCTGTTTGGATTTTATTTATTTTACTTAAATTGTTTTTATTAAATGCCATTTGGTATTTAATATTATTTTTCTTTGCAATTTCAAAAAGCTTGTTGATTAACGTCATATTAACCTTATTAATCGAAAAAATGGGTCCATAATTAAGAGCGGTAGTATTTTCAAACTCTACAGTTGTGTCGCTACATTCGACGGAATCAATAATTATTGCATAATCCGCCAATAAATTATTAAACACAACATCTGCACCACGATTATTAATATTGTTTTGCACACTAAAAACGCAAGTTATATTTGCATTTAATTCTAATTTAAGAATATCAATAAGAATAGCACATCCAGTTCTACTAGCTAGAGCTTTTGATTTTATAAAATTGTTTCCAAATTCCACATAATCACTATTAAAAGTAAAGTAATCGCCTACATCTACATATTTTTCAGCTTCTTTTTTATTATTTGCACCTATATCAATAAATAATTCATCCGACTTAATTGGATTTTCACGCTCTGCCTTTGTTGTTAAATGTATTGCTTTAAGTGCAATAACACCGTTTAAACCATTAACAATAACTTTTTTTGACAACAATGTTTTTAAATCTACAGAACCAATAATTTCAAATTTTAGATATCCATCATCGGTTATTTTTGTAATAATAAAGCCACTTTCATCCATGTGTGCAACCAATAAAACATTTTTAGCATTTGGATTATTCTTTTGAGTAGCTACCATATTTCCCATGGTATCAATATTTACATTATTTATATACGGTTTGATTTCCTGAAGAATACAGTTTCGCACAGGAGCTTCATATCCAGAAATACCATCAATAGAAACAAGTTTTTTAAGCATCGAAAGCACCTCCTGTTAGTATTTTATTTAATAATTTAGAAACAGATTCAATATCAAAAAGCGAAAGCGTTTCAACATTTGTATGCATATATCGAAGTGGAATGGAGATTAAAGCAACAGGCACTCCGTTTCCAACTGTTTGAATCGCCCACGCTGTGGTACCACTCCCACCAGAAGCCACTTCAATTTTATGAGAAATATTATTTTCTTTTGCAATTTGAATGATTTTTTTTGTCAAATCATAGTGAAGATTAGGTCCTCTACAAATAATCGCACCTGAACCTAGTGGAAATACGCCAATTTCATCTTTTGTATCTGGCGTCATTCCGTGTGTAACATCAATGGCAATCGCATAATCTGGCATTATTTCGAATGTAGTTGTATATGCACCTCTTAGCCCTAACTCTTCTTGGGATGTAAAGACAATATATATATCATAATTAATAGATTTATTTTGGAGTTTTTCAAGTGTATTTAAAATAGCAACAATTCCTGCTCGGTTATCCATAGCGGAACCAAAAAATTTATCATTTAACATGTTTTTCATTGCAGATTTCAATATAACGGCGGAACCGATTTGAATATTTTTTTCAATATCTTTTTTCGTGTAACCCGTATCAATAAATAATTCTTCGATTTTTGAATTTTTGACCTTTTTTTCATCAGTCGTGTAATTTTGTATTGTATTTTTTTCAGCTATTATGCCAAAAACTTCTTTGCTTTTTCCAACTATAAAAACCTCTGAACCAGGTAAAATTCGTTCATCTACACCACCTAGATTAATAAATCCAACTCGCCCTTTGTTATCAATTTCTGAAACCATAAGTCCTATTTGGTCTAAATGTGCCTCTAGCATTATTTTTTTTGCATTTTTTTTGCCACATGGAATATAACCGATAATACTTTTATATTTATCAATATCCACTTTTGTACAATATTTTTTCAAAATATTTTTGAGTTTAAGTGCAATGTTATTTTCGAATCCACTAAGTCCTCTAGTTTCGGTTAGGTCTTTAAGCATTTGTTTGATATCCATAATAAAACCTCTTTTACTTTTAATATTTTAATAGTATACCACATTTTATGCTCAATTACAAATATAAAAGCCATAACATTTTGAAATTCAAATGTTATGGCTTTTATTAAAAAATACAGTTTTTAATTATCATTTTCTTCTTGCAGTTCTTCCCATTCTTCGTATAATTTTTCAAGTAATTTATTGTTATCATTAAGTTTTTGAGTTTTTTCACCTGTCAGTATATAATCAGTATATACTTCCTCTTTCGCCAGTTCCAGTTCTAAAGATTGTATTTCGTTTTCTATGGAATTTATTGATAGTTCTACTTCTTTAATTCTATTTTTCATTTGAACTTCTGCACGACGTTGCTCTTTAGAGCGATAATTGGAAGTTTTTGGCTTTTCACTAGTTTCTATTTTTTTCTCTTGATTTTCTATTTTTTTTAACATTTCTGAACGTTCTTTATAATATTCAAAGTTACCGTCATAAATGATAACGCCTTCATTTTTAATTTCTATAATTTTATTTGGAACTTTATTCAAAAGGTAACGGTCATGCGAAATGAATATTAAAGTTCCATCATATTTAAGAAGGGCTTTTTCTAAAATTTCTTTTGAGGGTAAATCAAGATGATTTGTTGGTTCATCAAATAAAATTACATTTGATTTTTCTAACATAATTATACAAAACGCAAGCTTGGCACGTTCACCACCGCTTATAACTTTAACAGGTTTATAGACATCCTCTTTAGTTAATAATACGTTTCCCAAAACTTTCCTTATAGTTGCTTCAGGTATATTGGGGAATCTATTCCAAAGTTCATCAATAGCTAAATTATTTGGATCTAAATTCAAATTTTCTTGTTCATAATAACTTAGACTAGTATTTTTTCCCCAGAAAAAATCTCCTTTATAGTGAGGAATCAACGATAAAATCGTTTTAAAAAAGGAAGACTTACCTATTCCGTTATCACCAATAATAGCAATTCTTTCTCCTTTTTTTACTTCAAACGAAATATTTTTACAGATTATTTTATGCTCATCGCCAACAGATACATCCAAATCATTAACGGTCAAAACATCTTTATACGATTCTTTTATCGTTTCAAATGAAAG
>JAVXFE010000033.1:0-11043 GCA_036658075.1 Oscillospiraceae bacterium | reverse complement strand
ATCATAAAAAATCACAATAGGGAAGATTTTAAAAAATCTCCCCTATTGTGATTTTTATGCTTTTTGTAAGCAAAGCATTCATGATTTGTGTTTCGGTAAGCGTTCGTAAAACTTGATTTTTATCACCTAATACGTCTATCATATAATAACGATTATATGTAAACTTTCGCATAACCCTCCTCGCATAAACGTTCTCATGTGCTGCTAAATACGCAACATGGTTAGGTTCTTCTTTTAACAATTTTTCGTCTGCGTATGCGATTTCCTTCATTGAAATAAGCGATATGTTTCGTTGTTCGTTTGTTAGATTTCCGAGCATAAAAGCACCGATTAATATTAATGAAAAGTTAAAATGGGTTGTTACTAAAATAACGCATGCACTTAAAAGTATCAAAAAAATTAAAACTCTACTAACCCTCATCATTATATTATATGCTTTTATACCGCCAAGTGCCATGGTTAAAATTGCCTTTAATATTCGGCCACCATCCAGAGGAAGGGACGGAATAAGATTAATTGCCATCATCGCTATATTTACATGTATAAGATAGCTTATTATGTCGCTGTTTAAAATTGGCATGTACCTCGTCCATAAAAATATAAGTGCCAAAATTAATAAATTTGATAAAGGCCCTGCAAGTGCAATTAAAATTTCATGTGCGGGGTTTTTGATTAGGTTATTTTCAAGCTTCCCACATATACCAAAAGGTAAAATTTCTATTTTTGCGATTTTGACATTAAGCGATTTAGCAACACCAATATGTGCGAATTCGTGAATTAAGGCACATGTGTATGCGATTGCCAAAAATAAAAAATATCCACCATACACGCTTGCAAGCACAATCGGAATGCATAAAAGGCTTATTTTTACTCGCTTAATCTGCACTGAAAAGCCCCTTTACATTTGTCCATACGTCGTTTAAGTTAACTTCATAAGTGATTGCACGCTTAAAAGCGTCGGCACAATTGTCAACGACGGGAATGTTAAGTTGTGTCAGACCTAAAATTATACCAATGCATATTATGGCAGATACCAACTGTTTTACAAAAAGTGTAAGATGTTTTCTCTTTTTAGGAAGTGTGTTTTTTCTGTTTTCACGACTGTTATATACTTCATTTCTCATATTCATCACCTATTTATGATTATATTTAGCAAAATCGCTTTTTATGCTTGAAATTTTCGATAAAATGGGTTATTATAATAAGTAATAGTAAGTTAACTTAACACAATAGCGAAAAACGTAGCGGAGGAATTTATGGATTACAATATAAAGTTTGAAAATTGTCTTAAAAAAGTTCAAAAACCAGCAAGATACATTGGAAACGAATTTAATAGTGTTCATAAAATATGGTCAGATGATTTAATGAGTTTTGCGTTTTGTTTTCCTGACGTTTATGAAGTTGGCATGTCGCATCTTGGCATGAAAATTCTTTATCATATGTTAAATGAACGTGAAGATACCGTGTGTGAAAGGGTTTTTTCGCCGTGGGAAGATATGGAATCAGAAATGAAGAAGGCGAATATTCCGCTTTTATCACTTGAAAGCAGAAAGCCAATTTCAGAGTTTGATATTGTTGGATTTACTCTTCAGTATGAAATGAGCTATTCAAATATCGTAAACATGCTATATTTGGCGAATATTCCATTGCGTACAGCGGAGCGTACAATTAATGATCCGTTTGTGTGCTGTGGGGGACCATGTGCGTATCATGCTGAGCCACTTGCAAACTTAATTGACTTTTTCATAATGGGTGAAGGTGAAGAAGTAAATGGCGAAATTATGGATGCGTATAAAGTTTGGAAAGCCGATGAAAAGCGAACACGTGTATCATATTTAGAGATGATTTCTAAGATTGAAGGAGTGTATGTTCCTGAATTTTATGACGTGGAATATAATGAAGACAATACAATAAAATCATTTAAACCTAATCGTTCCGGAGTGCCAAAACGTGTGAAAAAAAGGATTATCAAAGACCTTGACAATACTTTTATACCTGAAAAATTGATTGTGCCATTTATGGAAGTTGTTCATGATGGAGTAATGTTGGAACTTTTTCGAGGATGCATACGTGGTTGCCGTTTTTGCCAGGCGGGATATGTCTATCGACCGGTACGTGAGCGGAGCGTTAATAAGCTTTTGTCCGTTGCTGAAAATTCTATAAAAGCTACAGGATATGAAGAAATGTCTATGGCATCGCTTAGTACAAGTGATTATACAGAATTACCGGTTCTCACAGATGGTCTTTTAGAACTTACCGTTGACAAGCGAATAAATCTGTCTTTGCCATCACTTAGAGTTGACAACTTTTCTATGGAACTTATGGAAAAAGTGCAAAAGGTGAAAAAAAGTGGCTTGACATTTGCCCCCGAGGCAGGAACCCAAAGACTTAGAGATGTAATAAATAAAAATGTTCTTGAAAGCGACCTTATAAGAACGGCAAACATTGCATTTAAAGGTGGATATAATCGCATAAAACTATACTTTATGTTAGGTCTACCAACAGAAACAGATGAGGACGTAAAGGGGATTGCTGAACTTGCACAAAAAGTTATTGAAGCATTTTATGCAATTCCAATAGAAGAACGAAAGGGACGAAATATATCGGTTACGGTAAGTACGTCATTTTTTGTACCAAAACCTTTTACACCGTTTCAATGGGAACCACAAGCTAAAATTGAAGATATGGAAGCAAAATCTAAGCTCCTTAAAAATACTATTCAGTCACGCAAAATTGTTTATAATTGGCATGAAAGTGATGTTAGTTTTCTTGAAGAGGTTTTTGCAAAAGGTGATAGAAGATTAGGTGATGTTTTGATTACAGCTCAAGCTATGGGGTGTAAGTTTGATGGTTGGAGCGACTTCTTTAACTATGACGCATGGCAGGCGGCTTTTAAAAAGCACAATATTGACCCGACATTTTATGCACATCGGCGTATGAATCATGATGAAATTTTACCATGGGATCATGTGGATGTAGGGGTTAGTAAAGAGTTTTTAATAAAAGAACATAACAAAGCGTATGAGGAAAAAACTACGCCGTCGTGCCGTGAAACTTGTAGTGGTTGTGGTGCAACTGTTTTTGGGGGAGGTGTGTGCTATGAGTAAAAAGAGGGTACAGTTTTCAAAAACAGGAATGGGTAAATATATTTCGCACCTTGATTTATTGCGAACTTTTACAAGGGCTATTATGCGTGCTGAATTACCTGTTTTGTATAGTCAAGGGTTTAACCCTCATCAAAAAATAACATTTTCACTTCCGTTGCCTATTGGGGTTACAAGCGAATGTGAATGTGTAGATATTGATTTTGACGATACCGTTCAAAATGCTGAAATTATGAAAAAGCTAAATGAAAATTTACCTATGGATATGAAAGTTTTGGGGATTAGCGACCCTGTATATAAGGCAAACGACATTGTTTCGGCACAGTATTTAATAGAAATCTTATCAGAAAAACCACTTACAGATGAAATCATTCGAAACTTTTTTGGTGCAAGTGAAATAGTGATTACTAAAAAATCAAAAAAGAAGGGTGAAGTTTCACTTAATCTTTTGGATTTTGTAAAAGCGTGGGAAGTTACAAAACGTGATGAAAACAGTGGAAAAAACATAATAGTATTAAAGATAGTTTTAACAGCGGGAAACACACAAAATGTCAAACCCGAACTGCTTGTAAAGGCTTTAGAGGATTTTGCAGGACTTGAGGAATTTGAAAACTTTAACATGCACAGAATTAAAATATTTTGTAAAACGAATGAAGAATCTGAAAAAGTTGAAATTTTTTGTTGACAAGCCGAGAGTGGTGTGGTATTATATTACGGTAACCGCACAGAAGGGGTTTTAAAGTTGCTTTGGCACACCTTATATGGCGAGTCTTGGGTAATAGGAGGTATTACGATATGTACGCAGTTATTAAAACAGGTGGAAAGCAGTATAAAGT
Source organism: Oscillospiraceae bacterium (assembly GCA_036658075.1). Classification (GTDB taxonomy): domain Bacteria; phylum Bacillota; class Clostridia; order Monoglobales; family Monoglobaceae; genus JAVXFE01. The sequence continues at coordinate 7,103 of JAVXFE010000033.1, read as the reverse complement.
TGAAGTGGGTGACACTATCTTCATCGAAAAGCTTGATGTTGAATCAGGCGATACAGTTACTTTTGATGAAGTTTTAATTGTTGGTGGAGATTCTGTAAAAGTTGGCGCTCCTTTTGTTGAAGGTGCTACTGTTACAGCTACGGTTGCTAAAAACGGTAAATCTAAAAAAGTCATAGTTTATAAATATAAGGCTAAAAAGGGTTATCACAAAAAGCAAGGTCACCGTCAACCATACACAAAAGTTGAAATTTCAGCAATAAACGCATAGTTTATTGTCACATAATATCGCAATAAAAATTGAATAAAAAGGAGTGAATAACATGGCTCATAAGAAGGGTATGGGAAGTACCAAAAATGGTAGAGATTCCGAATCCAAAAGACTCGGTGTCAAAAAAGGTGATGGTCAACCTGTTCTTGCTGGAAACATTATAGTTAGACAAAGAGGAACTAAGATTCATCCTGGCATTAATGTCGGAAAAGGTACAGATGACACTTTATTTGCACTAGTTACAGGTAGAGTTAAATTTGAACGTAAAGGCAAAACGAAAAAGCAGGTTTCTGTATACGAAATCGCTCAATAGTTTAAAATAGTTAGGACGGACATGATTGTCCGTCCTTTAATTTTAATAGAAGCTGTCTTTGATGGCTCCTGAGGAGGTTTATTATGTTTTTAGATATAGCACGGATTTTTATAAAAGCAGGTGACGGTGGTAATGGAGCGGTGACGTTTCACCGTGAAAAATACATTGCCTCAGGAGGCCCTGATGGTGGCGACGGTGGCAAAGGCGGAAGCGTTATTTTTATTGCGGATAAGAACATAAGTACGCTTATGGATTTTAAGTACAAACGCAAATATATAGCAGAAAATGGCGGAAACGGTAGAGATTCAAATTGTAGTGGCAAAATGGGAGAGGATTTAGAAATAAAAGTTCCTATGGGTACGCTTGTTCGTGATGCGGATACCAATAAAGTGATTATTGATTTGCGTGAAGATGGTGAGCGATTTGCCGCTGCCAAAGGTGGAGGAGGAGGTTGGGGAAACTCACATTTTGCAACTTCTACACGTCAAGTTCCACGGTTTTCAAAGCCTGGAACGCCAGGCGAAGAACGCATGGTTACGCTTGAACTTAAAATTATTGCTGATGTTGGACTTTTGGGTTTTCCTAATGTTGGAAAATCTACGTTTTTATCAATAATAAGTGATGCACGCCCTAAGATTGCCAATTATCATTTTACCACATTACAACCAAATTTAGGTGTGGTCGATATGGGTGAAGGTGCGGGCTTTGTGGTTGCCGATATCCCGGGAGTTATCGAAGGCGCCCATGCCGGCGTTGGACTCGGTCATGAATTTTTACGTCACGTTGAAAGGACAAGGGTTCTTCTCCATATTGTGGATGTTTCGGGGATTGAAGGACGTGACCCTTTGGAAGATTTTAGAACTATAAACCGTGAACTTGAATTATATTCGCCTAAATTGGCAAAAAAGCCACAAATTGTGCTTGCGAATAAATCTGATATACCAAGCTTTTACGATAATTTTGATAACTTTAAAAAAGAGCTTGAAGAAATGGGATATAAGGTTTTTGAAATTTCTGCAGCAACAAGAAAAGGTATCAAAGATGTTGTAAATTACACATATGAACAGCTAAAAGTGCTTCCGACAACTGAACTTGAAGATGATTATGAAATACTGGATTTAGAAGAAGAACGCCGAAACGAAGATACTATTACCGTGACACGTGTCGATGGTGTGTTTGTTGTTGAAGGTCTTAGAGCTAGGAAAATCGTTGGTTCTACTAATCTTGGTGATTATGAATCTTTACAATATTTTCAACGCGCCTTGATAAAAAGCGGAATAATTGCAAAGTTAAAAAAGGCGGGGATTAACGAGGGTGACACAGTTCACATTTATGGTGCCGAATTTGACTATGTTGATTAGTAATTTTGACGAATATTTAAATAATTTATAAAAAGTTTAAAAATTACTTGACAAACTGGCGTTTATAGGATAAAATCTTATTGTTGTAAAGTGTAGTAGCTTTACAATATAAGATTTTATTTTGTTTAAGGAGTGAACCGTATGGAGAAAAACGTTCAAGTGGGATTGCTCTTTGGGTTTTATCAAAATATGTTAACAGATAAACAAATCGAGTGTATTGATTTGTATTATAATGAAGATTTGTCTTTGGCGGAGATTAGTGAACTTTTAGGTATCACACGTCAAGGCGTCAGAGATAACATTAAACGTGCTGAAAATTCTCTTTACAATATTGAAGAAAAGCTTGGACTTGTTAAGCGATTTTTAACTATAAAAAGTGAATTAACACGCATTGATGATGTGATAAAAGAGATTGAGGCATCTCCTGCTATTTCTCTTTTACCAGATAATATTAAACATAAGATTAATGATGTTCTTACTATCATTACAAATATAAATGAACAAGAAATTTAGTTTTAGTCGGAGGTGAGTGCCATGGCGTTTGAAAGTTTAGCGGATAAGCTGCAAAGTACATTTAAAAAGCTTCGTGGAAAAGGCAAAGTTAGTGAAAAAGATTTAAAAGAGGCTATGCGTGAAGTAAAATTGGCACTGCTTGAAGCCGATGTTAACTTTAAGGTTGTAAAAGATTTTGTAAAGCAGGTTTCAGAACGTGCATCAGGCACTGAAGTTATGGAATCACTTACACCGGCACAACAGGTAATCAAAATCGTAAATGAGGAGCTTGTTAATTTAATGGGTGGCGAGGCTGAAAAGCTTACGATATCTTCAAAACCGCCGACGATTATCATGATGGCAGGACTTCAGGGTGCAGGAAAAACTACTACGGCGGCAAAACTTGGCGGACTTCTTAAAAAGCAAGGAAAGCGACCATTACTATGTGCGTGTGACGTTTATCGTCCTGCTGCAGTTAAACAACTTCAAGTTGTTGGAGGTCAGCTGGAACTTCCAGTATTTGCAGTAGAAGGCAGTGTTGACGCTGTTGGGATTGCCAAAAGTGGTCTTGAACATGCTATTAAAAATGCAAACGATGTATTTATTATTGATACTGCCGGACGCTTGCATATTGATGAAGATTTAATGAAAGAACTTAAAAATATCTGTAAAGAGGTTGAACCTACTGAGATTTTATTGGTGGTTGATGCTATGACAGGTCAAGATGCTGTTAATGTTGCTGATAAATTCAACAAAGAACTTGAAATTAGCGGTGTTGTTTTGACGAAACTTGACGGCGATACCAGAGGTGGTGCAGCTCTATCAGTTAGAGCGGTTACACAAAAACCAATAAAGTTTTGCGGTATGGGTGAAAAGTTGACTGATTTAGAGGTCTTTCATCCTGACAGAATGGCTTCAAGGATTCTTGGAATGGGTGATATGCTTAGCCTTATCGAAAAAGCAGAACAGTCGCTTGATATGAAAAAAGCAGAAGAACTTGAAAAAAAGCTTAGAACACAGCAATTTACTTTTAGCGATTTTCTTGACCAAATGGACCAAATGAAGAATATGGGTCCACTTCAAAATGTTCTTGGAATGTTACCTGGAATGAATGCAAAAGCTTTGGAAAATGTAGATATTGACGAAAAACGGCTATAATTACATCAATGACATTTAGAGAACGTGAACTTCGTGATAAGCTTACACCAAAACGCAAAGAACGTATCGCAAATGGTAGTGGGACTTCATTAAAAGAGGTAAACGCCCTTATTAAACAGTTTGAGGGAATGCAAAAAATGATGAAGCAATTTTCCGGTGGAATGAGTAAAAAAATGCAAAAGAAGATGAAACGTGGTGGCTTTGGCGGTGGAATGCCAGGTGGCATGCCGGGAGGATTTCCGTTTTAATTATGGGAATTCGGCTTATTATACAGTTGCATCATAAGGCTTGCCTTATGTGGACAAGATTTAATATTAAAAATAATTAATTATATATATTTGGAGGTAACACAATGTCAGTTAAAATTCGTTTAAGAAGAATGGGATCTAAGAAAGCACCTTTTTATCGTGTAGTAGTTGCAGATTCGAGATTTCCAAGAGATGGTAGATATATTGAGCAGGTAGGTACTTATAATCCTTTAACAGACCCTGTTACAACAGACTTTGACGCTGAAAAAATCACAAAATGGATTGGTACAGGTGCACAACCTACTGATACTGTTAAGAGATTATTAAAGCAAAAAGGCATTATCTAATCTCAAATAAAAGATTTAGATTATTGGAGGTACAATATGAAAGAACTTTTGGAGTTTATTGCAAGGTCAATGGTTGATAATCCTGACGCTATAGAAGTTAAGGTGTCAGAAAAAGAAAATGCAACAGTTTTAGAACTTCATGTTGCAGAAAGCGACATGGGTAAGGTTATTGGTAAACAAGGCAGGATTGCCAAAGCTATCAGAACCATCATGAAGGCATCTGCGAGTCGTGATAACAAAAAAGTTATTGTTGATATTGTATAAAAACCTAGGGATACGGGAAACCGTATCCTTTTTGGCTATATTTTAGAGAAAACGGAGATAATATTATGAATGAACTTTTAGAGATAGGCAAAATTGTTAACACTCACGGAATTCGTGGTGAAGTTAAAATACAGCCCTGGTGTGATTCTCCGGAGATTTTTGAGGAGATTGAATACGTTTATTTAGATGGTGAAAAATTTCTTGTTGAATCGGCACGTTTTCATAAAACATGTGAACTTGTCTTATTTAATGGGATTGATAATATTACGGATGCTGAAAAATTAAAGAACAAAATCGTAACAATTGAACGTGAGATGCTAGGTGAGCTACCGGAAGGCACACATTATATTGCGGATATAGAAGGTTTAATCGTTAAAACAGTTGATGGAATTGAACTTGGAACGATTGAAGATATCATAAAAACTGGAAGCAATGATGTTTACGTTCTAAAATCAGATAGCAAAAAACCCATTTTAATCCCTGTAATTGATGAGGTGGTTAAAGAGGTTAACATAGATGGCGGTTATGTTTTAGTTGAACTGCTAAAAGGATTGATAGACTAATGAGATTTGATATATTAACACTTTTCCCTGAAATGTTTTATGAAGTTTTGGATAAAAGTATAATCGGAAGAGCAAAGGCAAACGGTTTGGTTGAAATTAATTATATCCAAATCCGTGATTTTTCTACAAATAAACATAATAAAGTTGATGATTATCCATATGGTGGTGGTGCCGGAATGGTAATGCAAGCACAGCCAATTTATGATGCATATATGAGCATTTTAGAAGGGCTTGACTATAAACCATTTACCATATATATGTCACCACAAGGAAAAACGTTTAGACAGGGAACGGCAAAAAAACTTTTAAAACATGACCATATAGTCCTTTTGTGTGGGCATTATGAAGGTGTTGACCAACGGGTTCTTGACGAAATTATAGACGCAGAACTTTCGCTTGGGGATTTTGTCATGACCGGCGGTGAAATTTGTGCTATGGCTGTCGTTGATACTGTTTCAAGGTTGATACCAGGAGTTTTAGCGTGTGAAGATGCGTTTTCAGAAGAATCGCATTATCATGGCTTACTTGAATATCCGCAATATACACGTCCTGAGATTTGGCGTGAATCCGTTGTACCAAGTGTACTTTTAAGTGGTCATCATAAAAACATTTGTGCTTGGAAACGTGAAATGTCTATAGTTAATACCTTAAAAAAACGCCCTGGTATGCTTTCAAAGATAAATCTTAGCGATAAAGAATTAGAAATGGTAAATAACTTGAAAAATGATAAATCTTTATCGTAATAAATAGTTGTTTTTAGTAGAAGTATATGTTATAATGAGCAGAAGATGTACGCTAGGATAACACATTGTTTACCAATTAACAAATTTGTTAGTATTATAATAGGTAGAAAGGCGGCGAAGGAGCATATGAGCGATAAAAATCAAAAAAATAATAACGAGAAACCGGAATCTTATGATTTTGAGTTGCAATATAATCTAGCTTTTAAGGATAATGATAAAGACTTGAGCACACAAATGAAAGCCAAGTCAAACGCAGTTCCTGTTGATAATGCTAAAGTTTCTCACGATAGCACACATGCAAAGAAACATGTGACTTCTAAAAATCAAGATAGGGGAAGTCGGGAAAAAAGTTTAGACGAAATGCAGCGTGCGGCAGAACGTGCTGAGCGGCGGCGTGCCGAGAAAAAACGGCGTGAAAGCGGTGTAGCACCAATTAAAAGCAATACAAAATCGGCGAGCACAGTGGAGACTTCTGAAAATCCACATGCGGTACGTAACCTTAATGCAAGACCTAACACCACTAAGAATAATGCGGCACATAATGCAACACGTGCAAATAAGAAAAAGTCGCATAAAGGTTTGGTAATCGGGTCATTGGCGGCGGTTGCTGTTATTGCACTAATAATATTTGGCGTGAATGCTATTGCTGGATTTATGGGAAACGCTAAAGAAATCCCAACGGTTTATATGAAAGATAATTCGCTTTTTATGCATAGTGATGGTAAAATTAAAAATCTTTCCGAAACTATGATTAATTTAAGCACTGTATCTACAGAACCTGTACCTGCTAAACCTGAAGAGAATTCTAAAGAAAAAACTACTGAAAATAACGATAAAAAAACAACGTCAGAAAATAGTGATAAAAAAACAACTACAAAAGATGGAAAAACTAATACTGAAAAAGAAAAAAAGCCAGAACCTGAACCAATCAAAATTACTGAAAAAGAATTGGTCAAGGTTTCTGAAGATGGAATGAATTTGTATTTCTTTGAGAATTTCGATATGAAGAATCATCGTGGAGATTTATATCATATTGTAGGCGGAAAAAAAGGAAATCGTACTAAAATCGCTTCAAACGTGTTTTATAATATCTCGCTTTCTAAAAATGGACAGGCTGTTTTATATCTTGAAAATGCTAGTGAAAATGGCGATAATGGACAACTTTCTTGTTGGAATGCAACCACAAAAGCATGTGAAGTTTTGGATAAAAACGTAATGGAAGGAAATTTTGTCTTTTCACAGGATGGAAATTCCGTTTTGTTCATAAATGCATATAATTCAGAATATCATGTCGGAAACTTGAACGTGCGTAGTTTTGCAAAAGGTGAAACTGCCAGCCGACAACT
>JAVXFE010000032.1:0-11110 GCA_036658075.1 Oscillospiraceae bacterium | reverse complement strand
CCTTTCGCATGGAGTATCGACGGCTTGCAAGTGATAACCGTTATACGTGGGTGCGAAACGTTGCGACCCTCGTAAACGACCCCTTGACAGGGGAACTTATTGCTGAATTTAGGCTTGAAGATATAGACTTGACAAAGCGTGCACAACTTGAACTTATTGCACGTTCGGAGAGGGATGGACTGACGGGGTTATATAACGTTGTTACGGCACAGTCACTTATACAAGAAAGCCTTAGAATTTGTGATATTTCAAAGAAAAGAAGTGCGTTTTTCATATTTGACGTTGATGATTTTAAAGGAATTAATGATACTTTAGGTCATTCTATTGGAGATAATGTTCTGGCGGAGATTGCCGCTATTACAAAATCGCTATTCAGAGACATGGATGTCATTGGACGTTTGGGTGGCGATGAGTTTATTATATTTATGGAAAATATTCGAAGTAATATTACCGCAAAAAAGAAAGCGGAAGAATTAGTTAAAAGTTTAACTCGTTGTCGTGCCGATAATGGAAGGATTGTTACATTTTCGGTCAGCATTGGTGTTGCTTTTTCAGATGAGGTCAATAATACATATGAAAAGTTATATACAAATGCCGATTTAGCTTTATATAAAGCTAAAGAAAATGGGCGAAATCAATTTTGTATTTACAACAGTGATGGAAGTTTTGAATATAGTGATTCATATGATAGTCAGAAAATTTATATTGACCCGATTACTGGTGAATACAATTTAGAAATGTTTAAAATTAAAGCAAACCGCCTCTTCCGTGAAAATCCAACCAAAAAATATGTTGTTTTCATATCTGATATAAAAAACTTTAAAGCCATAAATCACACATATGGCTTTGAAACAGGTGATGAGGTTTTGCGTAAATATATCTGCTATTTGCGAGATGACGGTCGTTTAGCCTATACTCGTGCAAACGTGGATAACTTTATTACCATTGAAGAATATGAGGATAAAAATGAGATTATTCCAAACCTTTATAAAAAGCGTGAAAGTTTTGATTCACTCCCTGAAAAGCTTGGAATAGTTGCATCTATAAAACTTTCGGTGGGAGGGTATTGCACAGAAGGAGATAACTCTTCATTGTCAATTGATGAAATGCTTGACTATGCAAATATTGCGTGCAAACAGATTCCGCCTAGCCGTGAAACTGAGTTTATGCTCTATGATGATAAGTTTATAAACCAAATGCTTGAAGAGCAGATTTTTGAAACTAAAATGCATAACTCTTTAGAAAATGGCGAATTCCTTGTATATCTACAACCGAAATACGATTTGAAGTTGAACAAGGTCACGGGAGCGGAGGCTCTTGTAAGATGGAAAACACAGGAAAAAGGGATTGTCGAGCCATCAAAGTTTATACCCCTATGTGAAAGAAATGGGTTTATAAAATATTTGGACACATATATGTTTGAACAAACATGTAAGCTAATTAGAAAGTGGAAAGACGAAGGGAAAACACCTGTGGTTGTATCTGTTAATTTGTCAAAATCTCAAGTTAATAGCGGAAACTTTATTGAAAAGTATATTGCTATTAAAAATCAATATAATATTGATGACGGTCTCCTTGAAATTGAGTTTACCGAAAGTATGAACTTTACCACTAACGCACGGATTTTTGAAATTTTAAAAACTTTGCGTGAAAACGGAATACGAACCTCTATCGATGATTTTGGTTCGGGATATTCATCACTTAACTTATTAAATGATTTATGTGCAGACGGCTTAAAGATAGATGGTTTGTTTTTTGATAAAAAAGGAGATTATGTGCGAAAGAGAAAAATCGTTAAGGATATAGTTGCCATGGCACAAGAGCTTTCAATGCAAACCATTGCTGAGGGGATTGAAGACTTTGAAGAGGTTGAGTTTCTGCGTTCAATCAACTGCGATATAGTGCAGGGGTTTGTGTTCGACAGACCACTTCCTGTGGCTGATTTTGAACATAAATATATACGATAAGCAACTTGAGGGGTTTTTAGACAAAAGTATATTAATGTTTTAAATACAAAAATAAAGGAGTTTTAAATATGGAATTATGGTACACAGAAGATCATAGTGAAGACGTTAGATTTTCTATTCGAGTCGAAAAACAAATATACACAACGCAAACGGAATTTCAGCGAATTGACGTTATGACATCAAAAGAGTTTGGAACATTTTTGACACTTGATGGGCTAATGATGGTTGCTGAAAAAGATGAGTTTATATACCACGACATGATTGTTCATCCCGCCATGGCGGTAAAACCGGACATTAAAAGCGTATTGGTTATAGGTGGCGGAGATGGTGGTGCCGTGCGTGAACTCTTGCGATATGATGGAGTAGAACATGTTGATCTTGTGGAAATTGACCGTGAAGTTGTTGAGGTTTGTAGAAAATTTTTGCCTATTACGGCTTCGAAACTTGATGACCCACGTGTTGATATCCATTTTGAAGACGGTCTAAAGTTCATACGAGGCTGTAATGGGAAGTATGACCTTATAATTGTAGATTCTACTGACCCATTCGGACCCGGTGAAGGGCTGTTTACCCGTGAATTTTACGGAAACTGTTATAAGGCCTTAAACGAAGATGGAATTTTGGTAAACCAGCACGAAAGTCCGTATTATAAGGAGTATGCGGTTTCTCTTCAAAGAGCGCATAAGCGAATTGCAGGGATTTTTCCTATTCACAATATTTATCAGGCACATATTCCAACGTATCCATCAGGGCATTGGCTGTTTGGGTTTGCATCAAAGTCTTTACACCCCGTAAATGATTTAAAGGCGAAAAAATGGAATGAGATTGGACTTAAAACAAAATATTATAATACCGATATACACTTGGGATGTTTTGCCCTTCCGAATTATGTAAAGGAGCTTTTAGAAAATGCATAAAAACATTGAATGTTTTTTAGGTTGTGATTCAGAATATGATGAGGCGAAAATAGTTGTTTTTGGTGCGCCGTTTGATTCTACCACATCGTTCAGACCAGGTACGAGATTTGCAAGCCAGGTTATGCGTCGAGATTCGTATGGTTTGGAAACTTATAGTCCGTATCAAAATGCAGACATGTCGGAAGCTTCTGTTTTCGATTTTGGCGATTTGGAATTGTGCTTTGGAAATAGCGAGAAAGCATTAGCACAAATCGAACAACTTTCAGCAAAAATATATGAAGATAAAAAAATCCCATGCATGATAGGCGGAGAACATTTGGTTACGCTGGGTTCTGTGCGGGCGTGTGTTAAGAAATTTCCAAATCTTAATATAATCCATTTTGATGCACACACCGATTTACGTGATGAATATTTAGGTGAAACCTTATCACATGCAACGGTAATGAAACGCTGTTATGAATTAACTGGAGATGGCAGGGTTTTTCAGTTCGGAATAAGAAGCGGTGAAAAAGTAGAGTTTGATTGGGCAGAAAAACATATAAAAACTCAAAAGTTTAACTTTGATGGGTTAACGGAAGTGGTAAAAAACTTAGGTGACACGCCAGTTTATTTTTCACTGGATTTGGATATTTTAGATCCTTCCGTTTTCCCCGGAACAGGGACACCGGAGCCAGGCGGAGTTGGCTTTATTGAACTTTTAAATGCGGTGATTGAGGTTGGAAAATTAAATGTTGTGGGCATGGACATAAACGAACTTTGCCCGGTGTATGACCAAAGTGGAGCTTCAACGGCGGTGGCATGCAAGATTATGCGAGAATGTATACTAACACAAATATAATTATAAACCAGGAGGAAAAAATAAATGGGAAAAGTTTTAATAATAGGTGCAGGCGGAGTTGCGGGAGTTGCAATTCATAAATGTTGTCAAAATTCAGAGGTGTTTGAGGAAGTTTGTATCGCTAGCCGAACAAAGTCGAAATGCGACGCACTAAAGGCAAAACTGGATGGAGGAAAGACGAAGATTAGTACGGCGACAGTGAATGCGGATAATGTTTCAGAACTTGTGGAGCTTATAAACCGTGAAAAGCCAGAGGTAGTTTTAAATTTAGCCTTGCCATATCAAGATTTAACAATCATGGAGGCGTGCCTGGAAACAAAGACAGATTATGTCGACACCGCTAATTATGAACACCCGGACACGGCAAAGTTTGAATACTCACATCAATGGGCGTACCGTGAAAAGTTCGAAAAAGCGGGAATAACCGCTGTTTTAGGAAGCGGATTTGACCCAGGGGTGACAGGCGTTTTTTCGGCGTATGCATTAAAGCACCAATTTGATGAAATTAACTATATAGATATTTTGGATTGTAACGGAGGCGACCACGGTTATCCTTTTGCTACAAACTTTAACCCGGAAATCAATATTCGTGAGGTTAGTGCAAACGGAAGCTATATCGAAAATGGAAAATGGGTAGAAACTGCACCAATGGAAATTAAACGTGAATATAATTTTAAAGAGGTCGGTCTGAAGGATATGTACCTTTTGCATCATGAAGAACTCGAATCCCTAGCAATAAACATACCTGGGATACAGAGAATTCGATTTTTTATGACGTTTGGACAGAGTTACTTAACGCATTTAAAATGCCTTGAAAACGTAGGAATGACATCAATAGAACCGATTGAGTTTGACGGAAAAATGATTATACCGCTTCAATTTTTGGCGGCAGTGCTTCCCGACCCAGCTTCCTTGGGACCACGAACGGTTGGAAAAACAAATATTGGTTGTATCTTCCGTGGGAAAAAAGACGGAGTCGAGAAAAATTATTACCTATATAATATATGTGATCACCAAGAATGTTTTAAGGAAGTTGGCTCGCAGGCAATATCGTATACCACGGGAGTTCCTGCAATGATTGGGGCGATGATGGTAATGACGGGAAAGTGGAAAAAACCAGGAGTGTTTAATGTTGAAGAATTCGATCCAGATCCATTTATGGAGGCGTTAAATAAATTTGGGTTGCCGTGGCAGGAAGATTTTAACCCTGATATGGTTGATTAATAAGGAGAATTATGATAAATAATATAAAAAAGTTGCCAACTCCGTGTTATGTAATTGACGAGGGTTTGCTTGTTAAAAATTTAGAAATTTTAAAAGAGGTTAGTGATAAAACAGGTGCAAAGATTTTACTTGCCCAAAAGGCTTTTTCTATGTATAGCACATATCCGATTTTATCAAAATATCTTGCGGGAACTACCGCTAGTTCTATCTTTGAAGCACGTTTAGGTCACGAGGAAATGCAGGGAGAAACCCACATTTATTCCCCTGCATATAAAAGAGAAGAGATTTTGGATATTGCTAAAATCTGTGACCATATTGTGTTTAATTCTTTCGAGCAATTTAAAAAATATAAAGATATTGTGAAAAGTTTTAAAAAGGATATTCAATGTGGAATTCGTATAAATCCTGAATATTCTGAGATTGAAACGGACATATATAATCCTTGCTTTGAAGGCTCACGTATGGGAGTGACGGCTTCAAACTTTGATGAGGAGCTATTAAAAGACGTGGACGGACTTCATTTTCATACAATGTGCGAACAGAATTCGGACACTTTATGGCGGACCGTTAAACAAGTAGACGCAAAGTTTGGAAAATATCTAAAAAATATGAAATGGCTTAATTTTGGCGGTGGGCATCATATTACACGTGCGGATTATGATATTAAAACCTTGATAAAGTCCATCGAGTTTATGCGTGACAAATATGACCTTCAAATATATCTTGAACCTGGAGAAGCTGTTGTTTTAAACACGGGCTTTTTGGTTTCGGAAGTGCTGGACACCATGAAAAACGGAATTGATATTGCTATACTCGACACGTCGGCGGCGTGTCATATGCCGGATGTTTTGGAAATGCCGTATCGTCCGGAAATAATAAATAGTGGTGGGCCAAACGAAAAAGCGTACACGTATCGCCTTGCGGCGCCTACCTGCTTGGCGGGGGACGTGATTGGGGATTATTCGTTTGACGGACCGCTTGTAGACGGCGATCGCCTTGTGTTTTGCGATATGGCACTATATACAATGGTGAAAAATAACACTTTTAATGGTATAAACCTCCCGACAATAATATTTCAAAGATTGGACGGAAAGCAGGAAGTTGTGCGGCGGTTTGGGTATGAAGATTTTAAAAGCCGACTTTAAAAAACAAAAAAATGCTACAACTCATACGCCATCATCGGCGTATTGAGTTGTAGCAAAGGTTACGGCGTATATCTGATTTACACGTGAATCTTTTAATATTTTTGAACATTCGTTTATGGTTGAACACGTCGTACAAACATCATCAACCAGCAACACTGTAGCATTATTTAAAATTTTTGGTTTTAAAACCTGAAAATTATCTTTTACGTTTGAGATTCTTTCTAAATATGTCAAATCTGATTGTTTTTCTCGTGGAGCTATTTGTTTAATTGAATTTTTAAGATATTTTATTTTTGTCTGTTTTGAAATCTCTTTTGCGATAAAATCGATTTGGTCAAAGCCCTTTTCACGCATACGTTTTTTGCTTGGTGGTGTGGCAATGATAAAATCAAATTTAACGTTTTTATATTCTTCTTTTATCACATCTGTCATATAACGTGCATATTCTCGCCCATATCCGGTTAAAGAACTCGATTTATAGCGAATGATAGAAGAACGCACCTTGCCTTCATACTCAAAAACTGAAACTATCCGTGAAAAATATTGACTCACTTTCCCTGTGCATTCATCACAAATATCCTCGTTATCTGTACTGTATAGCGGTTTTCCGCATTTTTGGCAACATTCAAACTTTGAACATTTCGGTATTTTATTTTCACAATTTTCGCATATTAAGGTTTCGGTACATGGCTCCATTATTTCACCGCAAAATATACATTTTGGCAAATAAACAAGGTTTAATATTGTGTTAAAAGACCTTTTAAAAAATTTAAATATTTTAGACATTTTATTTTCTTTCTCTTAAATATGGATTGCGACTTTTATAAGTTCAGGGCTTAAAATGGCAGGAAAGGAGCATTTAAAATCCACGAGAGGCGCCACCGCCACCGCCGCCACCGCCGCCACCACTGAATCCGCCAAACCCTCCGCCGTCGCCGCCACCGAAACCGCCACCGAAACCACCGTCACCATAGCCACCATAACCGCCGTAATAGCGTCGACCTCGGCGTGAACCGCCACCACGTCCACCGCCAATAAAGGCACTAATAATAACAATGATTAGAACGACAATTATAGAGATGACGTTTGTTGCAACGTCGTTTTTGCCATCTTCTTTTTCATAATCTTCAAGAGATTTTACATTTTCGGGAGGGGTTAAATTCTTCTCGGTATAAACTTCATTCAAAACAGCGTTATAAAGTTTTTCAAGTCATGCATTATAATCATCATCTTTTAATGAAGGAATAGCACAGGAGTCTATAAGCCGTCCGACTTTGGCATCGTTTAAGGCACCCTCTAAACCATACCCGACCGAAACACCGATTTTACGGTCGCCGGTGGAAACAAGAATTAAAACACCGTCGTTTTTTTCGCTTCCTATTTTCCATTCACGGAGCATCTGAAGGCCGTAATCTTCTATTGAATTTCCGTTGAGGCTTTTAACGGTAGCCACAACAATTTGCGCCCCTGATAATTTTTCCAGAGCGGCAGATTGTTCAATGACAAACTTTTCGGTTTCGTCCGACATAACATTAGCATAATCCGCCACATAAAACAGTGTAGTCGGGGCTTCCATTGCACTTATGGTAATATTAAAGCATGTGATAATGCATACTAAAGCTATAAAAATTTTCTTTATCTTCATAATAATGAAAACCTCCTTTTAATGTTAGAATCAGAGAAGTATAAAAAAGCTATTTTGCTTTTGCGAGTTTTGTGCTTCTCTATGTTTAGATGATTAATCAAAGTTAACTTGCGGAGCCTTGTCGGCACCTTCTGCTGCTTCAAAGTATTCAGCCTTTTCAAAGCCGAACATGTTTGCAAAAATCATTTTTGGAAAAGTTTTTATGTTAGTGTTATACTTTTTTGCCATATCATTATAGTCCTTACGTGCAACGGCAATGCGGTTTTCAGTTCCAGCGAGTTCATCCGTCAAGGCGGTGAACTGGGTATTGGCTTTAAGATCTGGATAATTTTCAACAATCATCATAAGGCGACTAAGCGAGCCGGAAAGCTCAGCATCAGCGTTAGCTTTTTCTTGTGTTGTCTGCGCTCCTGCAAGTTTTGCACGAGAATTTGAAACTTGTGCAATAGCCTCGGTTTCGTGAGCAGCATATCCCTTAACCGTGTTTACAAGATTCGGAATTAAATCAACTCGGCGTTGGAGTTGGGTGTCGATGTTTGCAAGTTGGTTATCTATACTTTCACGGGACGAGACCAGTGAATTATAGGCGCCGATACACACACTTCCAAGGATTAAAGCAATAACAACTATAACAATCGTAATAATTAAGCCTTTTTTCATTTTCATTTTTATACTTCCTCTCATAAAATAATATCAATAGTATACTATGATTTCTCAAAAATAGCAATAGTATATGAAAATTTGTTAAATTTTTATATTTAAATATTTAAAAAAAATGACTTTTAGTAAACTTGCATAAAAAAGAGAGTAATCTTTGGATAAAAAAATATTGCTAAGTGATACGAATTGGTATATAATTGTCGTAATATGAAGTGGAAAATATGATATTCGGAGGATAAAGAGTATGCGAAAAAATAAAGTGATTTCAATGTTAGTATGCGTGGTGATGTTTTTTTCGATTTTAAATATGACGATGGTAAGTGCAAACAGCGGTGGTAGCATCGCTAGCGGTAGCAGTAATATACATGGTGATGGCAGTGGTAGCAGCGGTGGTGGCGGTGGTACCACTATTCCTGCGGGGCAGAATCTTAGATTGGTTGCGAGTCCTATATATAATGGTAAGAATTTTACGGTCGATGTTTTTTTAGATAGCCCTATCTCTACGGCATCGGTTTCCGGATTTGACATAAAGGCTATATATGATACAAATAAACTTGAATACGTTAGTGCTACAAAGGGTTCAGAGTTTGTGGGAGCTAACTTTATATCCTCTAAGCAGGTTTCGGATACAGGAAATAAAACTTATGCTTGGATGTTTTATGAAAACGGAAAAACAAAAGTTAATGTTTCGGATTCTGTAAAATTAGGAACAATTACATTTAAAGTGAAAGCTAACGTTGGAGAAACTGTTTCATTAGAAATAAATAAGACTGTGGATGATAGTATTTCTACAATTGTTACCATTGACGAAAACGATGTTCCTCGAGAGCTTTCATTTGGAGCACCTGAATTTAATAAGGTGGTTTCGGGTGCGAATATAGTCTTTAATAAGCCCGTGATAAACACTGCAGTGCAAGCTGGAGGTAACCTTACGGTAAACGCTACAATATCACGTAGCGATAGTGAAGTTTCTGATATGGCATTAAAATGCATAGTTGCCGCATATGATAAAGATGAGGCTTTGTGTGGCTATAAAATCGTAGAATTAGCTAACAAAGCAGCATATGCATCTCCGCTTAATGTTGTGATGCCTGTTTTAGGAACGGCAACAAAAACGAAGGTTATGTTGTGGGAGAACACAACGGTTTTCGCTCCACTTTCAAAGAGTGCGGAAAAAGCAGTGACGAAATAATATTAGCATTTAAACTAGAGGTGATATAATGAAGAGTAATTTGAAGAGTAACTTAATGAAGAAATTTTTATCTGTATTTCTGATTTTTGTAATGACTATAGCGATGACGGCAACCGTTTTTGCGGATAACACAAACAAAAACATTGAACTTTTCTTTGCTCCAAACACAATGAAGGATAATGGAGAAATAGATATTTTTGTTAATATTCAGAATTTGACAAAAGTTCTTCCAGAAAACACAGGGGTATGTTCACTTAACTTTACAATAAATTTCGATAGTGAACAATTTTTGTTAAAAGAAAGCGATCCGCTTACGATTAACAGTGAAAATCTAATTAAAAACACTTCTAACTTAAAGTATAAAATTGGTAAGGATAGTATTGATGTTGCCTTTTTAGATGCGTCACTTATGAATGACGTTTTAAAAAGCGATGGAAATCTTTTCTATATTACCTTAATAGCGAGAAATCCACGGCAGTTATATAACTCTGATGATTATTATCCTATTAACTTTAAAAACGGTAGCGTTGGAGCGGTTTTATATAACACTGTATCGTATTCGGCAAGCCAATCAAGCGATATTGTCGGACTTCCTTATAAAATTGGAGGATATAATGAATATCCTAAATTTGAAGGAAACGGCGAGGAATTTAACTTTGCTTTTGATGATAGTTCTGTTATGAAAGTAAACGAAAGTGACATTAATATGGACGTGGCTCCTGTTATTATTGAGGGAGAAACTTTGTATCCGGCACGATTTTTACTTGAACAAGCAGGCTTTGATATATCTTGGAACGATGAAACTGAAGTGGCTGAATTTTTAGCACCTTTAAAAAGCTTAAACATAGATACAAAGAATAATAAAGTCTATGTAAATGCGAAAGCGTTGGATTTTGGAATTCCTACATATAATGATAGAACGTATGTAAACGGTGAAACCCTCCGTGAATTATTCGGAGATGCTTGCCAAATTTCAGAAGATGGCATGAATGTGAAAATAATTAAATAATTAAATAATGAAAAAAATATTAAAAAATATAAAATGGTGGTGTGATGTATGAAAAGAAATGTAAGAAAGATTTTAGCTGTGGTTGCGACTCTTTCTATGTCGTGTGCGGCGCTTAGCGTCAATGCGGCAACGGCGGAGATAACAGACATCAAGGTGAAAACCGGAAGTAATCCGGGGACAGAAGAGACTGTACAAATGGGTGCATCGGCGGGTACGGGGTTTGAGGCAAATGCCAGTAAATTGGTAACCCTTAAAATAACTCTAAAAGAAGCAAGTGCGCTTTTACCTAATAATGCGGCAACGTTTATTACGTACAAAGACGGTTCAGTATACAATGATTCAACGATTCAGTATATTGACCAAAAAACAACAGACACAAATGGAATTGTTACCATTACATTTAGACCCAGAGCGGCATTAGCAGATGGGAATTATGTATTAAAGGCAAGCGGCGCAGGAGTGACAGCTCCTGTTGTTGGGTATTATAAAATAGTTAATATTAAAGAAGCTCCT
>JAVXFE010000031.1:0-11494 GCA_036658075.1 Oscillospiraceae bacterium | reverse complement strand
AAAAAGTCGTCATATCGTAACAAATCATAAAATATTATGAGAAACCTTGACTTGTGTGCTTTAAAATGATATTATATAGGGTATCAATTAAATTGGGGGTATTTTTATGACTAATCCTGAAACAAATGCGTCAAAAATTCTCAATCTTTTACACCAAAATTGTCAATTGCCACTTGAAGAAATGGCGGTTATGCTTGATATACCCATGAATGATATTGCTGAAATAATTGACAGCCTCGAAAAAGAAGGCGTTATCTTAGGGTATGGTGCAAAAGTTAACTGGGATGCAGCATATGGAAACGATGCCGTTACTGCATACATAGAACTTAAAGTTACACCGCAAAGAAATCAAGGCTTTGACAGAATCGCTGAACGCATCTACCAATATCCTGAAGTTAAGGCTTTAAACCTAATGAGTGGAAGTTACGACTTTGGACTTACGATAGAAGGTTCGAACATCAAAGAGATTTCACGCTTTGTCTCCGAACATTTAGCCCCTATGGAGGCGGTAATCAGCACTCTTACACATGTTGTTTTAAAACGCTATAAATACGATGGCGTTGTATGTAGCAAACCTGAAAAAGATAAAAGGGAGGTCATTTCTTTATGAGTTTAGACATAAAAGGGCTGCTTAACCCTGTTGTCAGGAATATTCCACCGTCTGGGATTCGAAAATTTTTCGACATTGCCGCCGAGATGGAGGATGCTATTTCTCTTGGCGTTGGTGAACCTGATTTTGTTACACCGTGGCATATCAGAGATGAAGGAATTTATTCCCTTGAAAAAGGGCAAACATATTATACTTCTAACTCCGGTTTAAAAGAGCTTAGAATTGAAATTTCGAAATATCTAAATCGCCGTTTTCACGTTAAATATGAACCGTTATCACAGGTTCTCGTTACTGTTGGCGGAAGTGAAGCTATCGACTTATTTATACGTTCTATAATTAGCCCGGGCGATGAAGTTTTAATCCCTGAACCTAGCTTTGTATGCTATAAGCCAATCACCTCCCTTGCCGGTGGTGTCCCTGTGCCAATTGTCACAAAGGCAGAAAACCAATTTAGACTTACGGCGGCAGAGTTAAAGGCGGCGATTACGCCAAAGACAAAAGCTTTAATCTTACCATTTCCAAACAACCCAACCGGTGGCGTAATGCTTAAAGCCGATTTAGAAGAGATTGCCGAAGTCTTACGTGGCACCGATATAATGGTTCTGTCTGATGAGATTTACGCTGAACTCACATATGGGGATAAGCACGTATCTATTTCCACTATTGACGGAATGTACGAAAGAACCGTTATCGTTAGCGGTTTTTCAAAGGCGTACGCTATGACAGGCTGGCGTTTAGGTTATGCTTGCGGTCACCCTGATATTATAAAGGCTATGACAAAGGTTCACCAGTTTGCAATAATGTCCGCCCCCACGACGGCACAATATGCGGCGATTGAAGCTTTAAAAAATGGTGATGATGATATCCGAATCATGAAAGAAGAATACGACCAACGCCGTCACGTAATCGTTAGCGGTTTTAACGATATGGGTCTTGAATGCTTTGAACCTCTCGGTGCATTTTACGCCTTTCCTAATATTAAAAGTATCGGAATGGGTTCTACTGAGTTCTGTGAAACTTTATTGTTCGATAAAAAAGTTGCCGTTGTTCCCGGAAACGCTTTTGGCGACAGTGGTGAAGGCTTTGTCAGATGTTCATATGCGTATTCTATCGAAAACATAAACGAAGCATTAAACCGAATTGAAAGCTTTGTAAAAGAACGGAAATAATCAAAAGGTTACTTAGTCCATAAAAGGATTAAGTAACCTTTTTTGTAATACTCACTGCCAGTTCACGCATTCTGTCATATGCATAGGTAAAAAATTCTTCATAACTTTCACATAGCCTATTTAGCCCGGGGACGCCATTTTCAAAGGGTTCTCTATCACGGCGACAACCGCCACGACATATTCCACGCCACTTGCAGTTTTTGCATTTTTCATTCATATTTATTGAAACACTAATAAACTTTTTCGCAGTATCAGAATTTCTAATTTCTTCAAAGCTTTCGCTGTTTATATCCCCTATCTTCCATTCGTCCAAAGCATAAAAGTCGCAAGGGAACACGCTTCCGTCACCCTCAAGCACAAAATAACAAGCACAAAACCCATTCATAGCACAACTTTCAGGAGGTCTCCCTATCATCATATTAAGGTAATTGTCAAAGTTTCGGACGCTTACATAATTTCCGCTTATAAAATCTTTATAATATTCATCAAACGTCACTTTTAAAAAGTTAGCATATCTCTCATTTGTAAGCGAAAACTTATCCTTTTTACCATCAAAATCATCAAGGCACGGAATAAATTGTAAGTACTTAAATCGTTTAAGATTTTGATAGACTTTTTTTGGATATCGTGCGGTAAAGTTATTTACTACACATAAAATATTATATTCCACTTTGTAGCTGTCAAATAACTTTGCGGCGTTTATCGCCTTTTTGTATGTGCCTCTTCCTTCTGCATCTACACGCATACTGTCATGGATTTCCATTGTTCCGTCTATAGAAAGTCCCACAAGAAAATTATTTTCGCTAAAAAATTTTGCCCATTCCTCATCGATAATATATCCATTCGTTTGAATTGCGTTATTAACCTTAATTTTTTTAATATTATATTTGCTTTCAAGTTTCATTAACTTCCGATAAAATTCAAGTCCGCACAAGGTTGGCTCTCCGCCTTGAAATGCAAAGTTTACAAAATCGTCAGCGTACTCAAAAGCCTTTTTAACTATATTTTCTAGGGTTTCAGGCGACATGATTCCATATGATTCACACTCTCGATTTTCGGTAATATTCGCATAAAAGCAATATTTACAACGCATATTGCAGAGGCTTGAGGCGGGCTTTATCAAAATTGTAATAGCGGACATTGTATTTCCTCATTTCTAAATCTAGTATTAAACTTATCATTATTACCAGTATAACATTTTTAAATAATAATTTCAAGCAATACAACACAAAAACTTCTTTTATTATGATTATTAAAGTGGTATAATAAAAGCAATAGAAAACTTAAAAATCTGAAAGGATTGATTTTATGAAACAGCCAAATATTTTATTTATAATGACCGACCAAATGCGTGGAGATTGTATGGGGATTTCGGGTCACCCAGATGTCAAAACCCCCTACCTCGACGACCTTGCGGCAAAAGGAATATTATACACAAACGCCTATACCGCCGTACCATCATGCATTGCCGCACGTTGTGGACTTCACACAGGGCTATCGCAAGAGCATCACGGACGTATCGGTTATCGTGACGGCGTTGCGTGGGAGTACGAGCATACCATGGCAGGCGAACTCTCAAAATGTGGATATTATACACAATGTGTAGGGAAAATGCACGTTCACCCATTAAGAAACCTTATGGGCTTTCATAATATTGAACTTCATGATGGATATCTACATGGTTATCGAAACGTAAATCTGCCATATTTCGAAAACCAATGTATAGCCGACGATTATTTTTATTGGCTTAAAAACGAACTCGGAATATCCGCCGACGTTATGGATACAGGGATTGACTGCAACTCATTTATTGCACGTCCGTGGATTTATGAAGAAAAATATCACCCCACAAACTGGGTTACCGACCGTTCAATCGACTTCTTACGCCGACGTGACAGAAGTAAACCGTTTTTCCTTATGTCATCATACGTAAGGCCTCATCCGCCGTTTGATGCACCACAATGTTATTTTGATATGTACAATAATATGGAATTAACAAAACCGCTTATGGGTGATTGGGCAGATGAAGACCGCCTAAAACTAAAGGGTCGCTTTTATGATTCTGATACCGGTTCGATTGATTCGGAATTAATGCGTCAGGCACAAGTTGGATATTATGCATGTATTAGCCATTTAGATAATCAAATCGGAAAGCTTATTTCTTCATTAAAAGAAGACGGAAGTTTTAATAATACCGTCATCATATTCACCTCCGACCACGGCGAGTTATTAGGCGACCATCATACTTATCGAAAGGTTAGACCACATCAAGGAAGTGTGCATATTCCAATGATTATTTCAGGGAAGGATATTAAGGCTGGTGAAGTTTCTGACCAACTTGTAGAGCTTAGAGATATCATGCCAACCACGCTTGATTTGGCAGGAGGCACAGTGCCGAGCATTGTTGACGGAATGTCAATTTTACATGAAAACAACCGTGAATATATACACGGCGAACATAGCGGAGGCGATATAGGAAACCAATATATTGTCACAAAAACTGACAAATTCTGTTGGTTTACCCAAACGGGTAAGGAGCAATATTTCGACCTTAAACACGACCCCAAAGAACTTCATGATGGCATAAACGATAACGATTTTCAGGATAGGATTTCATATTTACGAAACATTTTGATTAAAGAGTTAAAAGACAGACCCGAAAAATACACAGATGGGAAACGCCTTATCAGCACCGGTCTAAACGCAAAAGAATGGACAAATTTATAGAATATTTCCAAAATTCACACCAAAATCACGCCCTAAATATTATGAATAAAACGCTTTCAGGGCAGAACAAAGCCGAGACGCTTTTTTTAGCGTCTCGGCTTGTTTTTACTTTAATTTTCCAACCATTCTCATAAATACTGCTGCAATTTCTGCCCTTGTTGCATCATCTTTAGGGGCAAATACATTGTCGCCTTTACCCTGTAGAATCTGCTTTGCTGTACAGAAATCAATTGCATCTGTTGCATATTCTGAAATTTCTGTTGCATCCGCATAAGTTGCCTTTGCCGAGGTCACATCAATTCCTTTTTGCGTTGCATATCTGTATATTATCGCCGCCATTTGCTCACGTGTTACATTTTCGTTTGGAGCAAACTCTGTAGCGGTTGCACCGTTTACGATATTATTTTCTTTTGCCCAGCCAACAGCTTTTGCAAAATAATCATCAGGCTTTACGTCTGTAAATCTAGCCAAATCTGTCACTGGTTCTTTTTCCATACGATATAAAACGGTTACAAACATACCTCGTGTTACTGCACTTTCAGGTTCAAATTCAGTATCACTTGTACCCTTCATAAGTCCGTTTTTATTTGCAAACATTACTGACTCATAAAACCAATCATCGTTTTTCACATCAGAAAATACATTCTTCCAACGGAAAGTAACCTTTACAACCGTATCGTTTGTAACTTTTGGTATCGTAAACGTTTCACTGCCTTCAAACGCCTCACCGTTTACGTATACTTGGTCTACCTCATACCCTTCATCAGGTAGAGAAACGATAGTAACGGAGGTGTTTTTAGCAACGACCTGTTTAAGAGATTCTTCTGAAATTTTACCGTTTCCATCTGCAATAGCAGTAACCGTTACCATGGTTTTTTTAGTAACTGTACCACCGCTATGACTGCCGCCACCATCTCCATCTCCATCGCCATCTCCACCAGGAGTGTCGCCAGTTTTGTTTCCGTATAATTTATTAGCTCTAAATTCCGCTATTGCCGCATCAAGATTTTTAAACGTATTGGCAATATCTTCTTTTTCTGCCTTGAGATTTTCATACATTTCTGTGGCAGCTTTAATCGCTAATTTAAATCTATCATACGTATCTTGATTTACCCAAAAAGTGTGCTGTGATACATCATCGGCGTTTGCACTTACTATTACTTTATCAAGCTCGTTTTTACATACATCAATCAAGCGTAAAAGTGCGGGTTTGTCTTCAGTACGAACACCTGTACCAATCTTAATTTCCTTTAAAGATGAATAATCAACATTTCTTTCAGATGAATCTGAATTCGTAACATCAAATTGACTAAACATAAGTTGGGTTGTAGCGTCCTGAAGTGCTACAAATGTGATACTTACCAGCTGATACGGATACGAAACATTTTTTCCGCCTAACTTTTTATCAAGAAAGCTAAACGAAATAACATCGTTTCCTACTGATGTTTGGATATTTTCTGGACTTTTGCTGTCTTTGTATAACAAGTAGTTGCTTCCGTATGAAAGTTTCCCTTGTATAGCGTACAGAGGGGCGGTTGCCACCCCTGTACTATTTAATAAAACATCAACTCGTATCGTGTCACCGCATTGAACAACGGACGTTGGTTCGTTATTTGAGCCATATACCGCTATTTCCGCATTATACCTTAACCCAGCCGCATCATCTTTGGCGTAAGCGATTGACGCAACAGGCAAAAGGATTAAAAGCAAGCTTAATAATAATGAAATTTGTTTTTTTATCATAATAACCTCCTATTTTCCTGACTGCATTTTTTTAATAAGCATTAATTGTGCATCAATCACGTCTACAATTCCATCACCGTTCAAATCGCCTCTTACAACCATGTTTGCATCTTTTTTCAAAGATGCCATGCCATA
This sequence comes from Oscillospiraceae bacterium, assembly GCA_036658075.1. GTDB lineage: Bacteria > Bacillota > Clostridia > Monoglobales > Monoglobaceae > JAVXFE01. The sequence continues at coordinate 5,110 of JAVXFE010000031.1, read as the reverse complement.
CAAGAAGGAGTCAACAGCAAGATTTGAGTCATCGACATTAACAGAACCATCATTGTTAATATCACCATATATCATCTTAATGCTACTGCTGCCGGCAGTTGTTTTCATTGCCTTTATAATATTATCAGACGAAACATCACCCACAAATGCACCAACATAAGAGCTGGCTTTTTCATCATAAAGCAAATGTGTTTCTTTGCCGTCTAAAGTAACAACTACGTCACCTATGTCACCATTTGTTTTATAGGTGAACAAGGTAAATCCTTTTGTTTTTGTAAGCGAATATCGATATCCAGAATCTTTTACCGTAACAATGATAACATCAGAAACCGAACCCGTAAGCGTTCCGGTGGCTCCGCTTTCATAAACCACGGTGTCATAACTTGCTCTAATCGATGTTTCACCCGGTGCAAGTGCCGTTATAACTCCATTATCAATTGAAATTATATTCTTTTCATATAAAACGTTCCAATTAACTTTTGATTTATCAATAGCAACTTCTGCCGTACCCGGTTTGATTCCATATGTCGAAAGATTTACAGTGTTTCCGACATCTAATTCAATTGATTTAACGCCGTTTTCATCTATATCTGTAGTAGCGTCTGCGTATATTTTTAAGCTTTCAAAGGCTGCAATAGAACTGTTTACAACATTAACCATAACAACGCTCTTGTTTCCTGCCTTATCGACAGCGCTAAGCTCGCATTGTTTATACACTGATGATGTATCCATAGTGCGGTTAATAACAAACGAACCGTCCTTGTTTAGCGTAACCCCTTCGTTTGTACCATCAAACAATATTGTGGTTTCAACTTCCGAAATACCCTTTAGCTGTATCTTTCCTGCAGCGTCCATAAGCACATTTTGTGTACTGAATTGTGTCATGTCCTTTCCTTCGTCAACACTTTGTGTAGTGTTTTCTTCAAACGAAAGTACAGGTGCCGTGGTATCAACATTGTATGCAAACATAGGATTTTCAATTTTATTTAAGAAATCGTCACCCGTTACACTGTCGTTTTGTTCGTTTACAGCTTTAAAGTTAAAAATAAGGTAGCCATCATCAAGAATTTTGCTAAAGTCCCACTCATTTTGATAATATGTTACTATTAATGTATCTATGCCATCGATATTACTGTAAAAAGCAACAGGAGTATCAAATTTGTATTTCGCCTTAAACTCATTTGTTTTTGCGTATTTATTATTTCCGCTTAAATTTGCATCAACAGCAAGTAGTTTTGGCTTCCTTACTTTTGGCATAACAAATGGTTCTGAAGCCACGCTTTCGGTGCTAAAATAGCTTATTTCGCCATTTTCTGTATAGGTTTTAACACTCGCACTATATTTTTTGCCTGCCTCAAGGTTAAGAGATGAACCTATTACTATTGAATCGCCGACTTTGTGAACACTATAACCATCCGTGACTTCCTTTAAATCTTCATCAAGAATCGTAACAGCATAATTCGTATAATCTACATTGTCGTTATCAACAACGCTAAGTTTTAAGCCACCATTACCTGCATATGCAAGGCTTGCTGATTTTATAGTTTTTGGCAATTTGTCATTGACAAATTTAAACGAATCTTTACTTATTACTGTACTCATTCCGCCTTCGTTTTGTGCTAATGTCGCAACAACATAATATTCACCGTCTGCATAGCTGTCAGGTATATCAATTTCCTGTGTGCCATCAGCAGGATTATCAAGTTTAATGTGTGCCACAATATCACTTAACGCTTTTTCTTGTGATGTATCAGAAGATTTTATATCTTCAAGTGCGTTTGCGTTTTTAGTAAGATATATGTTAATCTCACCTGGAACTTTTCCTCTGGAATCTGTTGTCCAGTTAACAGTAAGCTTTTTGCTGTTTTCACTGGAGTGTACAAATGATGTGCCTGTTATCTCTGGAATATTATCTACGCCATTAACATTAAAATCTGCGATTTCTATGTCTTTTGTAGAAATATTAACTGACCAGTTACCTTTGATTAATTGAGCCTGGTCAACTATCGAAATATAAATAGCTTTTCCATCACTGCCTCTATCCTGAACCATAAAGTTTCCGTTGCCCTTATTGTCGTTTTCAATAAGCTCAATCTTACGACCATTTGGATCTGTTAAGGTTATCTCATTAATCACAGGCATACCAATACCCGTAAATGGAATTTCGAAAAGCAAAGCATCTTCGTTTGATGGGTCAAAATCTTTTACGATTGAGGCTCCATCTGCTTTTGATGTCTCCACTAATGAGGAGCTTAGCCGCCTCATATTTGTACCATACAGACCGACATAATCCACACGTTTTCCGTCCTCGTCATAGTAATATTCTTCTCTGGTGGTAACAGCCTCGCCTTTTGCACTGAGGTCAATACCTTGCCCTATTGAATAATTACCATCCCAATAATATATAAATCCAAATTTCATTCCGATTATTTTAAGATTCGCACCGATAAAGTCGTTTGAAACTGCCGCTTCAATTCCCGCAAGCTCCATTCCTCCAACAAATGGTACTGAATCTGGGATACAAATAACCGCATATATATACCCGTAAAAAGAATTTGCTGATATTGTAATGCTTACCCCACCTTTTACAAGTCCATCAATAATGCTTACACGTCCATATGCACTAATAAAGAATGGGTCAATCCATCTAGCGGCTAATCCGCCCTCGATTTTTAATATCTTACCGTCTGAATCGCCTATCATTTTAAGCTCACCCGTAAGCTCCATTCCATACAAGCTTATTGACATATTAAAATCGCCTTTTAAAGCTTCTATTAAAGCTAATTGAGTGTAAAGATGTAGCGTAACAGGTGGTAACTCTGTAAGTTCATCGCTCATAGAATCGGCAAGGTCGGATATTCCGCCACCTATTCCTGTCATAAACACATACGGAGGAACTATTGGTATTTGTGCAAAACCTGCAAGTTTAAATCCAATTTCATCAGGTACAACTCTGTCAATACCTTTTATAGGAACTTGCTTAAATGCGATAACGCCTTCACAGGAAATTATTGCAAGGTCAACGCCGAGTTCAACTCTATAAATATTATCAATTGTATTGATTTGAAGTGAGGCTTCAACGCCACCAACGTTTTTAACTAAAGCTCCAAGTATGTTTTCAGGAAGCTTAACGCCGAGAGTTGTGTCTATACCAATAAACCCGGTTTCAGGAAGACCAGTATCTTTATTCATGCTTCCGCCGTATAAAATATCAGTGATTTCTGCACTTATCGCCGCACCGTCACCGCCATCTTCTTCATCGGCTTCTCCTGTGGTAGGTGGACCCGCTGTGCCTCCGCCTCCGCCTGCGTCGCCGCCTGTGTCATCTTTTTTGCCGCCGCCAATCGGAACAGTGATTTTTCCGCCAAAGCTTATTCCGTAAAGGTCACCATCTTGTGTCAACTGACCAAACTTTAAATCAATCAAGAAGCCGGCAATTTGTTGTAGCATTGAACCCGCTCCAACGAATTGGAGGTCAAGAGACTTGCAAACACCCTCGCCTACATCGTCCATGTTTAAAGTATATTTCATTCCTTTTTGTGTTGCAAACTTCCATTTATTATGCCAAATATTAATGGAGTTAATAACTTTAATTGTACCATCACCATTAATTTCTGTATCTACTCCATCACTACGCATATCCAGAGGTGTTTCGCTTGAATATGACATAATATTATTAAGAGTTACATCGCCATCTGCTGGGTTTGCCTGATAATATTTTGTACCATTTGGATCCTGCATTTGACGAATTTTACCTCGAACAGTGATAAGAACTTCAGAATTCTCATCAAACGAAACGTTTGAATGTTGAAGTCCGCTTGCCTTCTTTTTACCACTTGTAAAGCTTTCAAGCTCTTGCTCATTTGTAAATGTTAACAAATCATAATCGTTAGATGCAAACCGTGTCAAAGCCACTATACCATAACTTTTACACTTGTATTTCGGGTCGCTTGAAGCTTCAAATTTTACGGTTGCCGTAAGACTGTCGCCAAAAGCATTTTTTAACTGTTCATCTGTAAACTTAAATACAATATTGTATGCACCTATTGCAATGTCATCATCAAACGCAAAAGATATTGATTCAAAAGATTCATCTGTAAAAGCGATATTCTTTTTATCAACCAAGTATTCTTTGCCATCTGCTGCACTTACTACATACATATCCCAACCACGACTTGCCGGAAGGGCTTTAAAACCAGTCATGCTTCCTGAAATCGTTATATTCTTTTCTCCGCCGATATATACAGTTTCAGGGCTTACCTGGGTCATCTGAATATCCGGAACCATACCACCAACAGCGGGCAAAAGAATGTTTCTGTTAGCGTTGTATTCAACAAGCTTATTATTCTGTTCATCAATATATTCTGAACCCGTTAATGCAACGGAGATTCTTTTTGATGTAATCACTGCTTGCTTTTCAGCAATGACAACAGCGTCAATAGTTTTAACGCTTCCGATATCAATTCCTCCGGTGTACGTTACGCTATATTCAGTTGTACCTGTTTTTTCAAACACAAGTCCATCATCTACAGTTAGCTTTACAACAGGGCTAATCAAAACTTTTGCACCATCAACGGAGTTATCAATATTAACCGTTACGTTGAATTTACCTGCATTTTGATAAGCTTCTCCTGTGCTGTCAAGCTTAACTCCTTCAGATATAACGTCAAGTCCAACATGCTTTTGTGTAAGTTCAGCTGAAAAGTTTCCTATTCCGTATAGCACTTCAGAAGTTCTTTTTTCACCTACGCCAAGAGTTTTTGGTGACCAATAAAAACATGTTGCGGTATCTGGCGTTTTGTGTTCGTTAGAATAGTTTGAAAAGTCACAACTTGAATTAGGCTTATAATCATATCTTGTATTCGCCATATTTGCCCAGTGACCCACAACCACTTTATCGGCGATTGTATCACTCGCACCGCTCCAACCTGCTAAAATGGCATAAGCCATTTTAGCGGGGTTAGATAAAGAGTCCATGTATCTTACTTGTTGTGGCATGTTTCCCTTTTCCATTGAAAATTCTTCTTCTACAATTGTTGGTGAAATCCCCGTACCTGCCATAACATATGGAGCATCAATTTTTGAGTCGAGTGCATTATCAAGCAGTACT
>JAVXFE010000030.1:6603-12053 GCA_036658075.1 Oscillospiraceae bacterium | reverse complement strand
CCTTTTGATTCAAGAGGTGACGAAATAACAATTTTACTGTTTCCTTCAAGGAGCGGAAGTGCAAGCATTAAGCCTGTCACAAATTGAGAACTCACATCCCCCGGGAGTTCATAAACACCCGCTTTTAGGTGTCCTTTAACTCGTATAAAATCATCACCGATTTCGTGCTTAATACCTATCTTATTAAATATTTCAAGATATGGCGTAAGCGGTCTTTCCATAAGTCGCCCACAACCAATAAACTTAACAGGTCGGTCTTGTAAAAGTGCGAGAGGTAATAAAAACCTAAGCGTCGAGCCACTTTCACCACAGTCAAGCACCATATCGCCTTTGGCTTTAACCGCCTTTTTAGGGCTAATCTTTACTGCCTTTTCTTTAATATTTACTGAACATTTTGCCCCGAGAGAGCGTATACATCTAATCGTAGCCTTAATATCCTCATTCATGGTAATGTTATCCAACCTGCATTCGCCACCCGATAACGCAGAAGCGATAATTACCCGATGTGCAATACTTTTTGAAGATGGTATACACACCCTTCCTTTTAACATTTTGGAATTAATTTTAACTATATCTGACATATAACGCACCTCCAAAACTATTTTATTCGAAACTTATCCTTTTCCATCTTATGTATAAAAACATCGCCTATATTTTTCAAAAGAATAAGATTTATGAAACTACCATCACCTTTTTTATCTACATTTATGGAATTTAATAAATCTTCATTTTCGATTGCCGCATCTTGTGGCAATGAAAAGTTTGCTAAAGCCCCACGAATTCTTTTTGCGGTTCCGCTCTTTGTATAACCGCACGACTCACCGTACTCTGCCGCCATGACCATTCCAATAGCCACAGCCTCGCCATGAGTATATTTTTCATAATTATATTTAGCTTCAATCGCATGACCAAAAGTGTGTCCAAAATTCAAAATCATTCTGTTTCCGACATCAAACTCATCACTCTCTACCACGCCACTTTTCAGCATACAACAATTATATATGATATCGCTCAAATTTGCAAACAATTCTTTCTTATTTTTGATATTTTCTAAAGTTTTAAACAAATTTTCATCACTTATGGCTCCATATTTTACAACTTCTGCCATTCCGTCTGAAATAAACCTTTCATCTAAGGTATTTAAACATTCAATGTCAATAATAACCAGTTTAGGTTGATGAAAAGCCCCGACTAAATTTTTACCATTTGGCAAATTTATCGCCACTTTACCTCCGACACTTGAATCCACCTGTGAAAGTATTGTCGTGGGTATTTGAATACACGGGATGCCTCTAAGAAGCGTTGCCGCTGCAAACCCTGCTAAATCTCCAACAACGCCACCACCCAGTGCCACGATGATATCCGAGCGTGTTATACCAAACTTTAACATTTCAGAATACAAAAAGTTAAGCATTTCAGACGACTTGCTGGATTCGCCAAAAGGCACAACGATTTTGCAAGTTTTAAAGCCTGCTTTTTCGAGTGATTCGGTCACGACATCTCCATATAATGAAGAAACGTTTGAATCCGTAACTATGGCAATTTTTTCACCATGAAAAACTTCATTTATAAGACTTCCTGAATCTTTAAGTATCCCATGTCCAATTTTTATATCATATTCATGATTTGGCAAGTTTACACGCAATATTTTCATAATAACTACTCCTTTTAAGGTTAAATTTTCGCCGTTTTATTTTGCATAAGTCGTTTGTTTTCTCGAACTTTTGTAAGTAATTCATGTAAAGCTTTCTCATCTTTATTAGCTATCACATCTCTTAATTGTCCTAAGCTGTCTACAAATCCATCAATCTCATTTATGGTATTTTCAGCATTTTCTAAAAATAACTCACACCATAAATCAGGGTTAATTTGTGCTATGCGTGTACAGTCTCGAAACGCACCTGCCGTATACGCCGTGTTCATTTTTGGATGTGGTTTAAGGCACAAAGCCGCCGCCGAAATATGCATCAAGTCACTTGTGTATGCAATTATTTCATCGTGTTCATCTGGTGTGTTTATTGCAATCCGTGTGGCACCAATATATTTAGCAAGTTCTTTTATTAATTCAATACTTTCAGTTTTCGAGTTTGAGATAGGGCAAATTATAAAACCTGTCATCCAAAATAGTTCATCACTTGCATTTGAAAAACCATCAACTTCCTTTCCTGCCATTGGATGTGAACCAACATAATCGACAGCTTCAGGCAAGGCTTCTTTTATCTTTTTAGAGATATTCGTTTTCACGCCACAAACATCGGTAAGCACCGCCGAAGCTTTAAAACGCCCAAAGTTTTCAGATACAATTTTAGGGATATCTTCAGGATACGTGCATATTATCACAAGGTCCGAATTTTCGATGGCGTCCCCTGCTTTCTCGTATGCCATATTAACAGCCCCTGTTTTAAGTGCCATGTTTCGTGTTTTTTCATTCATATCACACCCAACAATTTGAGCATTCTTAAATCCCCTCATTGCATAAGCTAACGAACCACCAATCAATCCAAGCCCTATAATTGCCACTCTAAAATCAGCTATATTATCCAAATTTATATCTCCTATATTGTTTTTCCTAAGTTTTCGCCAATAGTTTTTATCTTTTTCATCATGTCCGAAAATTGATCCATATCCAAAGATTGCGGACCATCGCACAAGGCTTTTTCGGGGCAGTTGTGAACTTCAACGATAAGACCATCTGCACCAACAGCCATCGCTGCAAGTGATAAAGGTTCAACCATCCAGTTCAGGCCCGCCGAATGCGATGGGTCAACAACTACAGGCAAGTGACTAAGTCTTTTCACTGCGGGTATTGCACTTAAATCCAAAGTGTTTCGGGTGTAGGTTTCAAAGGTTCGAATCCCTCTTTCGCATAATATGACATTTGGATTTCCACCGGCTAGGATATATTCCGCCGACATTAACCATTCCTCAATGGTTGACGATAGTCCACGTTTTAGAAGTATCGGTTTCCTTGTACTTCCGAGTTCTTTAAGAAGGTCAAAATTTTGCATATTTCTGGCACCAACTTGGATTATATCAACACGTTCGTTAAAAGTTTCAACAAGAGTCGGCGACATAATTTCGGTTACGATTGGAAGTCCTGTTTCTTTTTTGGCTTCACTAAGATAATCAAGCCCCTCAAGTTCTAGCCCTTGAAACGAGTACGGCGAGGTTCTGGGTTTGTATGCGCCACCTCTTAAAATGCTTGCACCGCTGTTTTTAACGCTTTTTGCAACCTCAATAATCTGCTGTTTAGACTCTACTGAACACGGACCTGCAATAACCGTAAAACCGCCTGGTCTTCCAATTTCCACGTTCCCAATTTTCACAAGTGTAGGTTCCGGATGGAATTTACGGCTTGCTTTTTTGAAAGGTTCTGCAATCCTCATAATTCGGTCAACGTGTTGATTTAGCATAAGCGAATCTGTATTTATTAGCGTTGTATCACCCATAATTCCAATTACTGTACATTCGATACCCGGGCTTATGGTAACATCAACGCCCATTTCTTTGATACGAGTTGCAATGTCTCTTACAATTTCCACACTTGTTTTCGGTTTTAAAATAACTACCATTTTTGTTTCCTCCTTGTAAAATACTTGTATAATATAAGTTAAATTATTTTTGAATACAGAAAAGGGGCGGTTCGAATGAACCGTCCCTTGAAAATTTCAAGTTAAACTACAACTAAGTAGTTAAAGATTGGGTTCAAACACATCATGTTTACCACAGCAAAAATAACCGAAGCTAAAGTAAAAGCTTAGGCTAAAGTAATAATATGAAACTGTGCTATTCATTAAATTAGATGCGTTCATAGTTATACCCTCGTTTTATATCTTTTTGAAAATTCTGACACATTTGTGTCTATGTTTAGGTATTATACACCTACTTTTAAAATAATGCAAGTGTTTTTTTAAAAATATTTTAAATTTTTAATTCAGAATGATAAACAGTTGCATCAAACGCCATATTTTCATTTCTAACGGGATGCAAATCTGATGGGAATTTATAATCTTTATCTATACCAGTCGGAACCGAGCCTGTGATTTTTTTAAAAATCCTATTAAAACTTCTAATATTGTTAAATCCACATTTTTCAGCAATATCAGTTATCTTTAAATCTGTATCTTGTATGAACAAAACCGCTTTTTCAATCCTTACATAATTTAAATAATCCGTAAATGTCATACCTGCAATTTCACTAAATATTTTTGAAAAATAAGGCGGTGCGAAATTCATAAATTTTGCCGATTTTTCAAAATTAATATCTTTATAGTTTTTATCAATATTTTCAAGCAAATCTTGGTACGATTCTAAAAGCTTTTTCTTATATGTTTGTTGAGTTACGCTTTCTTTCTTTTGCCCAACCGTACGTATGCACGACACAAAAAAGTTGGTTAAATGCATTTTAATCATCTCATTTGCACACGGTTTTTCACCTTTAAGTTCCATTAAGACGGAATAAAAGCATTCGGATAAGTTTAGATGGTTTTGCTCAACTTCGCTACTTTTTATGCATACCGGCAATGTATAAGGCTCATGCACTAAAAAATTTAAATACTCATTATCAAAAATTAACACTTCACAAATAGTTCCGCTTTCGATTGATTTAATATAATGCATGTCGCCACTTTGACAAATTATTAAATCGCCTGTTTGGGCGTCGTATGTTTCCTTGTTTACACCAATTTTAGCAATACCTTTTTTTACATAAATAATTTCGTATTCTTTGTGCCAATGCACTATATTTTCTAAGTCACAATACTCTCTATGCCAAATTCGCATTTCGTTTTCATAATATCTTTTTTCGAAATTCACAAGCACATTAATCACCTCAACTCTATTATGGCACAAATATTAACAGATGTCTACATATTATTATTATAATGTATATATTTTTTTCATGATTTATATTAAAATTTAATAAAGTACAAAATTCTTAAAAGTGGAGGAGATTAATATGGCAAAATATTCAATAGGTATCGATTATGGCTCGTTATCCGGTCGAGCAATTTTAGTAAATCTTGAAACCGGTGAAGAAGTTTCAACAAGTGTCTTAGAATATCCCCACGCTGTTATGGATGTATCTCTTCCATGTGGAAAAAAACTCGAGACAGATTGGGCTTTACAAGACCCGATGGATTACATTGAGGTGCTTTCAAAAACTATACCGGAGGTAATTTTTGAAGCGAATGTTTCGCCTAACGATATAGTTGGCGTTGGCATTGATTTTACAGCATGTACAGTTTTGCCGGTTAAATCAGACGGCACACCTCTTTGTTTTATCGATAAATTCAAAAGCGAACCTCACGCCTATGTAAAGCTTTGGAAGCACCATGCAGCACAGAAATATGCAGACAAATTAAATCAGATTGCAAAAGACCGAAACGAAGACTTTTTAAACCTAGATGGCGGTAAAATTTCTAGCGAATGGCTTGTACCAAAAGTCTGGC
>JAVXFE010000030.1:0-6593 GCA_036658075.1 Oscillospiraceae bacterium | reverse complement strand
ATCACCATACATATATGATGAAATGGCTAGGTTTATCGAGGCAACAGACTGGGTTGTATGGCAGTTAACCGGCAACGAAACCCGCAATTCTTGTACAGCCGGATATAAATCCATGTGGAATAAAGAAAGCGGTTATCCATCCAACGACTTTTTTAAAGCACTGCATCCAAAGCTTGAAAATTTAGTCGATGAAAAATTGACTAAAACCGTTATTCCAGTTGGTTCTAAAGCGGGCGAGATAAATATCGCCGCCTCAAAATTAACAGGTCTAAATGTTGGAACTCCGGTGGCTGTTGGCAATGTCGACGCTCACGTTGCCGTACCCGGCGTTGGTATAACATCAAGCGAAAAAATGCTTATGATTATGGGGACTTCAACCTGTCATATGCTAATTGGTGACGAGAAAAGGATTGTCCCGGGTATGTGTGGGGTAGTTGAAGATGGCATATTGCCTGGTTTTCAAGGCTACGAAGCAGGTCAATCTTGCGTTGGTGACCACTTCGACTGGTTTATTAAAAACTGTGTGCCAAATGATTATTTTATCGAGGCGAATAATCTTAATATAAACATTCACAAATTATTGCGTGAAAAGGCGAAAAAATTTAATGTCGGCGAAAGCGGACTTGTGGCTCTTGATTGGTGGAATGGTAATCGAAGTGTCTTAGTCGATTCTGATTTAACAGGGGTAGTGGTTGGATTAACACTGCTTACAAAACCTGAAGAAATTTATCGGGCTCTTATCGAGGCAACAGCGTATGGAACTCGAATGATTATCGAAACATTTATTAATTTCGGTGTGCCAATTAACGAGTTATATGCATGTGGTGGAATAGCACAAAAAGATGAACTTATGATGCAAATATACGCTGACGTTACAAATAAAACCATTAAAATTTCATCTTCAAGTCAAACACCTGCACTCGGAAGTGCGATGTTTGGTGCAGTTGTTGGTGGTTATTTCAAAAATATAACAGATGCATCAAAAACAATAGCACGAATAGATGAAAAGATTTATATTCCAATTTCGGAAAACGTTCGAATATACGACGAGCTATATTCTGAATATAAACAACTACACGATTATTTTGGTCGTGGTGAAAATAATATATTAAAACGCTTAAAAGAAATCAAAAAAGGAGCTAACTTATAATGAAAAAAGTATTTTTTATAACAGGAAGTCAACGCCTATACGGCGAAGAAATATTTTCAGAAATCACCGCACACTCAACTGAAATCGCTGATTATTTATCAAAAAAACTCCCCGCTGAGGTTGTCACTCAAAAAATCGTAACAAACAAAAAATCTATATCAGATGTATTTAAAATGGCAAACAATGACGATGATTGCATTGGGGTTATAACATGGATGCACACATTTTCGCCATCAAAAATGTGGATAGAGGGCTTTAAAATATTGCAAAAGCCACTATTACAGTTTAGCACTCAATACAATCGTGATATACCTTGGTCAACTATTGATATGGACTTTATGAACCTTAACCAATCGGCCCACGGCGACAGAGAACTTGGCTTTATTACATCAAGAATGAATCTAAAACGCAAAGTTGTTGTTGGGTTTTGGAAAGATGAAAAAACCATTAGCAAGATAGATTGCTGGGTCAGAGCAGCAATAGGTAAATCAGAATGCGATAACTTAAACATTGTACGTTTTGGAGATAATATGAGAAATGTCGCTGTTACCGACGGAAACAAGGTATCAGCAGAGATAGACCTTGGTTGGAGCGTTAACGGATTCGGTGTTGGCGATTTAGTCAAATACATAAATATGGTTACCGAAAGTCAAATTGACAAACTAATGACCGAATATGAAGAAAAATATATAATTAACACAAAAAATATTGAAGCCATACGTGAACAAGCTAAATATGAAATTGCAATAGAAGCTTTTCTTAATGATAATCAGGCAAAAGCATTTACCACCACATTTGAAGATTTGCACGGCTTAAAGCAACTCCCGGGTCTCGCATGTCAACGTTTAATGGAAAAAGGTTATGGCTTTGGCGGTGAAGGAGATTGGAAAACCTCCGCATTAACAAGAATCATGAAAAAAATGGCTAGCGGTATTCCCGGCGGAACCAGCTTCATTGAGGATTACACATATCACTTCGAACACGATAATGAAATGATTTTAGGGTCGCATATGCTTGAAGTATGCCCTTCTGTTTCATGCGAAAAGCCCAAAATTGAAGTTCACGATTTGGGAATCGGTAATAAAACCCCTCCTGCAAGAATGGTTTTTAATGGAATTTCAGGTGATGCAATTTGTGTAACAATTATTGATATGAGTAATCGTTTTAGAATGATTATTCAAGATGTTACGCTCTTTCCTATTGAAAATAAAATGCCAAATCTTCCTGTTGCGAGATTGCTTTGGAAGCCAATGCCTAATTTAAACGAGGGTGCGACGGACTGGATACTTGCCGGTGGGGCGCATCATTCTTGCATTTCGACTTCGCTTAAATCAGAACATTTAATAGACCTTGCAGATATGCTTGGAATAGAAACAATCGTTATTGATAAAAACACAAACACATATACATTACGTAAAGAATTGCAAATGAACGAAATTATATGGAGGTTAAAATGAGCGATTTTATGGCATTAAAAGAAAAAGTGTTATACGCAAATCTTGACCTTAAAAAAAGCAACCTTGTTATATTTACCTGGGGTAATGTAAGCGAAATTGACCGAGAAAATGGCGTAATTGTAATTAAGCCATCTGGAGTAAGTTATGACAAAATGACTGCAAACGACATGGTTGTGGTTGATTTAAACGGTAAAGTTCTTGAGGGCAGTTTAAATCCATCAAGCGACCTCACTACACATGTTGAATTATATAAAGCGTTTCCGGAAATAGGTGGAGTTGTTCACACACACTCCACCTGTGCAACAAGTTTTGCACAGGCAGGTATTGGAATCCCTGTGTTCGGAACGACACACGCTGATTATTTTTATGGTGAAGTTCCGGTCACAAGGATTATGACTGATATAGAAATATCAAATGATTATGAAAAAAACACAGGCAAAGTTATTGTAGAAAGATTTAGCGATATTAGTCCTTTAGAAATTCCGTCAGTTTTAGTTAACAATCACGGTCCGTTCTCGTGGGGTAAGGATTCAAACGATGCCGTACATAACGCTATTGTACTCGAAGAAGTGGCAAATCTTGCAATAAACACCATTAACCTAGGTAAAAAAAGTCCAATAAATCAAAAGCTTTTAAATAAGCATTTTCTTAGGAAACACGGTAAAAACGCCTATTATGGTCAATAATTTTTTATCCTAACTTAGGTGGCTACGATTCTTCTTCACGTATTATTTTGCCGTCTAATGTTTCGGTTATCTTTACCGAAACATTAGATTCGGGTTTGTTTAGATTTTTAACCGAGATACATTGTTTAATTCCGTTTTTCAAAGCGACTGTCACGGTGTTTTCAGCTTCTGAATATACTTCATTAATAACATTTTGATTCTCATAAGCCTCTATTACACTTATAAAATTTGCCGCATTCCCACGTTTCCTTTGTGATAAAAAGTTCCGCTTGTTTGTTTCACTCCCTAAAGGATAATCGCCTCCAATATCACTAACAAATCGCACTGCATTACAGTGTGAAATATCCACCTTTATCACACCAAAGTCTCCATCGTCATACGGTTCGGCACCTATTGCATCATTATAGGATTTTCCGCTTATCTTAACGTCACCACCATAATAATCCTTTTCATCGGAACATATAATTGTGTTTTCATATTTTAAATCCAAACTAGAAAGATAAATTTTTTCACCCTGTTTGGTAATTATATATGGGTCACCCCAAAATATGCTATTTTCCGCCTTTTGTATTCTATCAAACTCAACGCACGCTTTTTCCGTCTTAACTTTTAATGTTAGTATATTAACATTTTCAACATTTACATCTATTCGATTGCGTCCTAAAATCCACGCCCCAAATTTGCCCTCTGCTAAAGTTTTTTTATCACCTAAAACCCAGTAAAACAGCCTTTTTTGCACATTGTTAAATTGCGGGTCACAGCCAACCACAAGTTCGCTTTCTCCACTTCCAACATAGTGTATATCCATATTTAGTTTACCTTTTTCATTACACGCCGTCCGAAACGGAACTAGCCACATCGCCTTTTTCACTTCTTCTTCATCTTTAAATTCGGTCGAAAAGCTCACCTTTACATTACCATTTATATTAAATATTGTAGAATCCGTAATAAACTGTCCCGGCGACAGTGGGTCAAGGGTTAATTGTTCAAAATGTTTCCCTTTATCCATTGACTTTGCCTTTATCCCTGTGAGTCCGCATGCATGATAAGCACAATCATAAACATGATTTTCGTCTCCAATAGCCACATCAAAATTTACGATATATTCATCTGTAACAACGGTTAAACGCTTTAGCGTTATAGGTTCTGTAAATCCTGTTCGTGTTGAATATTTAGGGTGGTCCTTTGGAATATTTACATATCTTCCTTCCTTCCACGAACGCTCCTCGGGGGATTCGTCTGTATCAACTCTCCAGCCAAAATATGGAGGATATGACCATCTTGCGGTATTTTCCACTGCACAAGCTTGAATCATCTCACCGCTATAAAACAAATTCTTTTTCCCTTCTACCGGGTCTTGCATCTTTAAATCTACCGTCACCATGTTGTGTGTCAAGTTGGACTGGACAAAGAACTTATACATAAACGTTCCATATGAATACCAGATATTTTCGGGATTGTAAAAACTTCGACCATACCGCATAATTCCGAGCATACTACAGCGGTCATAATGTCCATGTGCGCCTCCATGCGAACCATATTTTACCGCAACCTGAATACGCTCTCTGTCTTCAATCCCGCTGGTTTGAGAACGCAGGATTGCCACACCGGCGTTATCAAAATAACACGATTTTTTATGTATATCTGTAGAAACTTTTGGTAAATCCACGCTTCCATACAATAGGTCTCTTTGGTTAGTGTCGCCAATATTAATTATATCCGCATATGCGTCATCGCCATAAATTGCGTATGCTATATCATAGCGTGGGTCAACCCCAACCTCGCTCATGCCCGCAAGTCGGCTTTCGGCGGAATCGTTAACACCCAAAACCACCCCTCGATAATCCGCCACGCCAAGAAGACTATCCCAAAGGCTTTTAATATTACGATAATTTTTTTTGCACTCACCGTACACATCAAAAGTTAGACCATCACGTATTTCAGTTTTAGATTGCACTGTTCGTGAATAAGAGGCAGGCACCCACCAATCCGAAATATTAATTCCCCACGGGCGCAAGGCCTGTGTGTATTCTGAAAACAGCCCCGCCGCCATTTGATTATAACCAATTGAGCATTCAAACCACCAACCATCATCTAAAACACCATGGGATAAATGGTCAAATATTCCACCCACGCCAAATAAGAATCTTTCCATGCGTTCTCGGTCTTGTAAAACCTCAGCACAATACATAGCACCTGAAATTTCCGCAAGCGACCAATTCGACACATTTCCGCCAAAAAGTTCCCAATCTATTCTTTCTATAAATAGCCGAAACGCTGTCTCTATAGCTATTCTGTCCGCAGTTTTTACATATTTCGTATCATAAATTAAATCATAAGCAATAGCACAACTTTTAAAAAATTCGCCATCATGGACAAGTTGTTGATTTCCTGCATGCATCTTTTTCTTATAATTATATCCCACAAGTTTTAGAAATTCTGCAACCTTTTCTGCAAGTTTCTCATTTCCGTTTAAAGCATAAACAATCGCCGCATTTTGTGCTTCATGCGACTCATTTGTTACGCATAAATAAGAAAGAGAATCATCAAATTTGGGCGGTTCCCAATCGTTTGCACGTTTTAACTTTTCCTCAAAGATTTTCTTTGCCCACGCTATATTTTTTATCTTTTCTTTTACGTCATTAAAGCCATTTTCAGTATGTAATATATATGGGTGCGGAAGGTATTTTACACTTGTAAAAGTAAGACTTTTCGAAAGATTTCCCATACCGTTTGGTATACAAAATATAGTTTGCTTTTCAAACCCACCGTGAGCAATCCTCTCCGACATAGTCACGCTTAACACACATTTTTTTGTTTCTCCCGCTTTTAACAAAAACGATTTTGGCTCTACCTCGCATGAAAGAACTTCGTATCCGCTTTTCTCGGTCAAAATTGAAACTGCAACAGGTGAATTCTTACAGTTCAAAACAGTAAAATCATAAGAAATCATTTCATCTGATTTTGCCGATTTCGATAACACTTTAGCTGTCGCATAAATATTTTCCGCCTTGATGAATTCAAGGTCTGAAACTTCCTCATTAATCTCTATACTCCGTACAAACGACCAAAGATTTGTGCGTGATGATATACAATCAAACTGTGCAAGCGGTGCCACAATCTCTTTTATCCCAGAACCAAAAACGTCGGTCTCCCATACAAAATAAATCATTTTTTCTTCATCTTGGGTATCGTTTTCTAAAACGCCAATGCGTACAGAAATGTGATGTGCGGACATTTCTTTTTTAAGGTCTACATTAAATCTAACGCCATAATAATAGCTTATATCCAGTGTATAGT
>JAVXFE010000029.1:730-12167 GCA_036658075.1 Oscillospiraceae bacterium | reverse complement strand
GCCTCATTCATAATAATTATATCGGTGTTATCACCGACATAGCAAGAAGTTGCTCCCAAATGAATAATTCCTTTTGCGTTTGGGCATTGTTCACCATATGCAAAAACATGCGACATTACGTCATGCCGAACTTCTTTTTCTTTCGCCTCTGCAACGCTGTAGTTGATGTCGTCAGCGTGAGCTTTAAGTTCATCAACTTGTGCTAGGGTAATGTTAAGACCCAACTCCATTTCAGCTTCCGCCAAGGCAATCCACAATTTTCGCCATGTTTTAAATTTCATATCCGGCGAAAATAGATACTTCATTTTATCAGAAGCATACCTGGTACTAAGAGGACTTTCGTAAGAATCTTTAGCCATAACATTACCACCTTTCACAAATTAATCGTTGTTTTCTTCTTTAAATTTAAGCTCTGTGCATTCGCCCTTTAAGTAACTTTCAATTCTGTCAAGGCCGGTTTTAATAACTTCCATTGACGTTGCATATGAAAATCTAACATATCCATCAACGCCAAAACCTTCACTTGGTACAAGTGCAACTAAGGCACGATCCAGCATATCTTCACAAAGTTCATTTGAACTATTAATCATTTTTCCATAATGCTCTTTTCCAAGAACGTTTTTAACATTCGCAAACACGTAAAAAGCACCATGAGGTTCTTTACAGCTAAGTCCATCGATTGAATTAATACGCTCTACCATGTACCCACGACGTTTTATATATTCAGCTTTCATTACATCAATAATGGATTGGTCACCATTTAAAGCTTCAACAGATGCAACCTGCGCAATCGAGTTAGGATTAGAAGTGGCGTGGCTTTGAATATTCCCAATAGCTTTGGCAATCTTCTTATCCGCCGCAATATATCCAACTCTCCAACCAGTCATTGCATAAGTTTTTGCCATTCCATTTACAACAATTGTTAAATCTTTTATCGCCTCACCCAATGTAGCAATGTTTGTATGCGTGCCTTCATAAACAAGCTTTTCATAAATTTCATCAAAAACCACGTAAATGTTGTTCTCAACAGCAACTTTGGCAATTTCTTCAAGTTCGCTCTTTGTATAAATCATACCTGTTGGATTGCTGGGAGTGTTTAAAATTAAGGCTCTTGTTTTTGGTGTAATAGCAGCTTTAAGTTGGTCGATAGTGAATTTAAAATTATTTTCTTCTAGTGTTTCGATAAAAACAGGAACAGCATCTGCCATTTTTACCATTTCGGGATAACTAACCCAATACGGAGCAGGAAGGATAACTTCATCACCAGGGTTACAGATACACATAAAAACGTTGGTTAACGAATGTTTTCCGCCATTGCTGACTACAATATTCGCTGTAGTATAGTCAAGATTTGCATCCTTTTTGAATTTATCGCAAATAGCCTGTTTAAGTTCAAGGGTGCCAGATGCTGGGGTGTACTTTGTAAAATTGTCTTTAATTGCTTGGATTCCTGCGTTTTTCACGTTTTCCGGAGTGTTAAAGTCTGGTTCGCCGGCACCAAATCCAACAACTGCGATACCATCTTTTTTCATCTTTTTGTACTTTGAGTCAATAGCCAATGTGGGGGATGGACTAACAACCTTTGCTTTTTCTGAAATAACCAAGTTCATAAATTTCTACCTCCGCAATCATAATTTTTTCTAACACTTATTTTAATATAAAATCAAACAAAATGCAATAAAAATTATAACAAAATTTCCGCCAAAACACGCATAAAATTGTTATAACATATATTATTTACAGTAACTTCCGACATTCCTGTCAAAATCAGCATATCCACAAGACTTTTCACATCTTTTGTACCACTCATTCCATGAGGTAATATGTCGATACCATCAAAATCTGAACCAAAACCAATATTTCTTGAAGCATCAAGCGTTAACATATATTGAATATGTTCAATTATATTTGCTATTCCGCATTCTTTATTAGTCGTTAAAAATTCCGAATAAAAGTTAATTCCAATAAATCCATCGCATTCAATAATGGCACGAATTTGCTCATCGCTCAAATTTCGAGGATGTGGACATATAGCTTTTGCACAAGAATGTGAGGCAATAAATGGCTTGTTTGATTTTTTAGAAATTTCCGCCACATCCCAAAAGCCGTTTTCTGAAAGATGCGAGACGTCAACAATCATACCAAATTCATTCATTTTTTGTACAACTTCCCGTCCAAATTCGGTAAGTCCGCCACCACGGCTTTGCGTTATTCCGTCCGCAATCTCATTTGCGTGATTCCATGTAAGGGTGATTAAACGCACTCCTAATTTGTAAAACATCCAAAGGGCAGATATGTTTCCATCTAAAGCTTCTCCGCCTTCAATGCTGAGGACTGAGGCGATTTTATGGTCATTTGTAGCCTTTAATATATCAGAATAAGTATCACAATGACTCATAATGTCCAAGTTTTTTTCAACTTCTTGATGATATTTTTGAACGAGTTTTAGGCAGTGATTAAGAGGCGAACAGTTTATTTCGGTTTTATCGACAAAAGCCGCAAAAACCTGAACATATTTTTCATATTCTTTCATACTCTCCAAATCGAGATGCAATGTGTTTTTTCGCAAATCTTTTTCTTGTTCAAAAACTTCAAATATAGTATCACAATGTGCGTCACATATTGAATATTTCATAGATTTACCTCCAATATCGCATTTTTAATATGGTGTATATCTTTAAAAACAAACTCACCTTTGCGAATTTCAGCATAAACTTCAACCACGTCAAATCTTATTTCTAATTCTGTAGGCGTATTATAAAGATAATGCTCTGCGGTTTTTATCAGTTTTTTCTTTTTTGAAAAAGTTACCGCCTCGGCTGGAAATCCATATTTATCTGATTTTCGAGTTTTTACTTCAACAAATACAAGGACTTTATCATTTCTAAGAATAATATCAATCTCACCTTCACGGATTCTGTAGTTGCGTTCAACAATTTTATATCCATGTTTTTCAAAATATTTTTCTGCCATCTCTTCACCAAAATCGCCAAGGTCTTTTTTGTATCTACTCATTATTCTATCCCCAAAACCTTTTTTGTTATAAACGTTTTTCGATGAATATCTGTTAATCCAAATTCTCGAATCGCTTCCATATGCACCTTTGTGCCATATCCTTTATTTTTCGCAAAAGCGTATTCCGGATATTCATCATCCATCGTTTTCATATACCTATCACGTGTCACCTTTGCGATAATCGACGCCGCCGCAATCGCTTGTGCTTTTCCGTCACCTTTTATTATATATTCAGATGGAATATCAAAGTCAATATTATCGTTTCCATCAACGATTAAAAAGTTTGGAATAACCTCAAGGTTTGCCACTGCGTTTGCCATAGCGAGATGGGTTGCCATGCGGATTCGAATATCATCAATCACTTGCGGCGAAACAAATTCCACAGAATAGTCAACTGCGTTTTCAATAATTTCAATATATAGTTTTTCACGTTTCTTTTCTGAAAGTTTTTTCGAATCGTTTATGCCATCTATTACCAAATCCTTTGGTAGGATTACAGCGGCAGCACACACAGGTCCCGCCAGCGGTCCCCGTCCAACTTCATCAATTCCGGCAATGAACTCATATCCCTTTTCGTGTAAATCTTTTTCAATTTCCAGCATAGAATTCTCCTTTATATGAAAAAGGGATGCATGGTTGCCCATCATCCTTTTCGTTTATTATTGAGGCAACTCAAGAGTTATATTTCCCATTTTTGCTGCTCTAAAATCATCTAAAACCATGTTTGCCGCCCTAAAAGTATCTATTCTTCCGCCTGACATCACGCATCCACGCTTTTTACCAATGATTTCAAGAATATCATAGCCCATCATGCCTTCAATTTCATCTTCAATCTTATAACGAGTCTGTAAATTTTTTGAATATTCAACTTTTAAATAATCAAGAAGATAACAAGCAAGTTCTTCAATATCAATAATTTCATCTTTAATTCCACCGGTAAAGGCTATTTTCCTAGCGACAAATTCATTTTCGAACTTAGGCCACAGTATCCCGGGAGTATCTAAAAGTTCATATTTCCCAGCAAGCCTAATCCACTGTTTCGCCGTCGTTACGCCTGGTCGGTCACCTGTCTTAGCGGCGGCTCTCCCGGATAATCTATTGATAAACGACGACTTTCCTACGTTTGGAATTCCCACAACAAGCATTCGTACAGCGTGCCGCTGAATTCCACGTTTTGTATCACGTTCAAATTTTTCAGAAAGGACAATTTCAATTTCTGAATTGAGCTGTGCTATTCCTTTGCCTAAAAGACTGTCGAGCAATATTGCATGAAGTCCCAAATCGGAAAAATATTTAATCCACTTTTTATTTGCCTCTGCATCAGAAATATCGGATTTATTAAGAACTAAAATACGTGGTTTTTCACCAACAATAGCATCAATTTCTGGATTTCTGGAGGACAAAGGAAGGCGTGCGTCTACAAGTTCAATAACAACGTCTACAAGTTTTAAATTTTCAGAAATAAGCTTTCTGGTTTTTGCCATATGCCCTGGAAACCATTGTAAAACCATAATATTTCTCCTTTACTTTTTTAGATATGGCAAGGGCAAGGGCAGTAGCCCTTGCCTAAAAAATATCTATATTCTATACTTTTATCCTATAAACATATTGTTGTCTGAAGGCGGTAGAAGTGATACATCTTCTTTTCCGGGAATCCCTCCAAAATTACTTATTGGCCAAAATCTAAATACCGCACTTCCTAAAACTTCATCAACGGGAACCTGCCCAATTTCACGGCTATCACGGCTATTATTACGATTATCACCCATAACAAAAATCTTGTCTTTTTCAACAACAATAGGTGTTTCACGGCTATACTGACCTTTTGTGATAAGGCTCATAATATAACTTCCTGTATTTCTCGTCTTCTCTTTTATATAAGGTTCATCGATCTTCTCGTCATTTACATATATATCACCCGTTCCAAAATCTATGTAAACGGTGTCGCCTTCTGTAGCGATAACACGTTTAACGTATGGGCGTTCTGGGTCAGATGCAGGCACAAATATAACAACGTCATCCTTTTCAGGGGTATACATAAATCTATTTACATATAAACGGTCTTCACTTTGTAGCGTTGGCTCCATGGATTGACCTTGAACCTTTACTAAAGTAAATACAAAATTACGAATTAAAAGAGCAACTATGACAGCGATAGCAATAGCTATAACCCAGTCACGAATTTCTTTGCCCCAATTTATTTTTTCTTCTTTATTAGAACCATTATTGGCAGAAACTTCATTATTATTCAAATCTACATCTCCTTGATAAATATTAAGATAAATGCCAAACAGTGGTGATTATAAATAACCACCACTGCATGAAACTTTATCTAATCTTTTCTTTAACCTTAGCGGCCTTACCAACTCTATCACGAAGATAGTATAGCTTAGCACGTCTAACACTACCGCGTCTAACAAGTTCGATATGGTCAATTTTAGGTGAATTCATTGGAAACGTTCTCTCAACGCCAACACCATAAGAAATACGTCTAACCGTAAATGCTTCTTGAATTCCACCGTGATTTTTCTTAATAACGGCACCTTCAAACATTTGAAGTCTTTCACGAGTTCCTTCTTTTACTTTAACATAGATACGAATCGTATCACCGATGTTAAAGTTAGGTAAATCTGTTCTGATTTGCTCTTGTGTGAGCTGTTCTAAAATATTCATTTTATTTCCTCTCTTTCGTGATATTCGTGTCAAAACATGTCGACAGAGGACTATCCGTAATTAACTTATAAATAATACCACACATTCTAAGTTTTTGCAAGTCTTTTTTCAAAAAATCACATTAAATTTTTTATTTTTATAAATTTTAATATGATTTTTATAAATTCTTATAATCCATAATGTGATAGACCCGCCTCTAATTGCCTGTCAACCACAACCGTTGTCGCCTTTATCTGGTTAAACAAATTGATTTGAGTTGTAATATCAAGCACCCCATACGAAAACAGTCCTAAACTGGTTTGAAAAGCCTTAATTGAGCGTTCAAGTTCAGCGTTAAAAGTTTCATCAAGTTCGCCACCATATAGTCCCCAAACCGCTAATATTTCCTTTGCAGTTTTGATTTCAGGACTACTCTCGCCACGCTCCCAAACATCTAGATATTCAAACTCTTTAAATCCGCTCGCATCTATAGGGACACTATCATTTTTAACAATCGCATATGGTGCAAGCCCTACTTTATTAATATTATTCCCATCAGGTGTCAAATAGTACGCCATGGTATATTTCATTGATGCATTGTTATCAAGTCCAACAACCTTTTGAACAGTTCCTTTGCCATATGATTGTTCACCAATGAGAATACCAACTTCATTTTCGCTAAGAGCCGCCGCCAAAACCTCTGACGCACTTGCAGAATTTTCATTTATCAATACCGCTGTATCATATTTCTTATTTCGTGTATTCTTCGATTTGTATGTGATGTCAAACATATCGATTTTGTGGTCTTCGGTAGTAATAACGTTGTCGCTTGGTACAAAATTTTCAGCGATAGCAATTGCTTCACTTAAAATTCCGCCACCATTATTTCGTAAATCGATAAGGATATTTGTAATACCTTCATTATCTGCAATATCCAAAACTTTTGAAAATTCTTCACTTATGCCATTCGTAAAAGTGCCAAAACCTATATACATAACTCGATTTTCGTTTTCGCCATAAATCTTATAATCAATCATTTTTGTCGTTATTTTTTCACGTATAACTGAAAATTTTAATTCCTCTTCTGCATTTTCACGCATTACGCCAACAGTAACCTCTGTTCCGATTTCACCACGAATGCGACTGGTTAAATTATTTAATTGAGTTCCCTTAACGTCTGCGTCGTCAACGCTTACGATAACATCACCAACCATTAGCCCCGCCGTTTTTGCCGGCGAATTTTCAAGAAAAGAACCTATAACAAAATCGCCGTCTATTTCGTTTATAGATATTCCTATACCTATAATTTCACCATCTAAACCGGTCTGAAACGACATGCTCTCCTCTTCGGTAAAATACGCTGAATTTTCGTCAACAGATTTAAGCATTGCCTTCATTGCAGTTTCAAAAAGCTCGGGATTTTCAAGCATAATACCTTCTAAAGCTGCCTTATATAAAGAACCTTCGTTCACTTTTTCATATCTTGAATATATAGCTAAATGTTCAACCAGCATTTTTATATATTCGTTTGTTTGTTCGGGTGTCCGCTCTTCCAAAGGTAACGGCTCTGTGGCAAATGTTATGTTTCCAAATGGAAGTGACACACAAAACACGACTAAAATCATCGCTATAACACGTTTAAATTTTTTCATAATTGCCTCCTTTCTGTATTTTGAGCAAATTCATAGTCTTTTGAGCGAATTCGTAATCATAATTTTTAAGTTATATAAATTTTAAAGATAAGATTTTTATACCGCTTTTATTTCTAGCAACAACAACTCTCACATCGCTGTCCACATAAACATTTAAATCAACAGGCAAAAGGCTTGTGCCATCTTGCAAACTAAGCCCTTCTTTTCCAATCATAATTTCAGAATATTCCATCTCTTGAGCGGTAAACTTGGAGGTCTCTTGATTTTTTAAAGGTTTAACATTTTTAAGTACCACCACATTTCGTGATGAATCACAAAAATTTAAAACTCCTGTGTATATCCCTACTTCATAAAATAAATCTTTCTCTGCGACGCTTGCAAAAGTTGCTGTCGTTGAAAACATCACAAAAATCGCAACAAGCAAAGTAACTGTTCTTTTAGCCATATATCCTCCTACATTTTTTCAGGTGCGGTTATTTTGAGCATTTTTAAAACGCCGGCTATTACAATGCGAGTGCTATCAATCAGCTTTAACCGAGCATTCATAAGTTCAGTATCGTCAACCTTAACCCGACATGAGTTATAAAACGAATGGAAGCATGTAGCGAGTTCCATTACATATCGTGTAATCCTTGATGGCTCAAGGCTTTCTGCCGCCATTTTTATTTCCTCAGGGAGGTCACAAAGTTTTTTAAGCAATGAAAGTTCGTCTGGTTCTTTTAAAAGTTCAACCTTCACATCTGAAAACGCCTTTACATCTGTTCCTTCTTCTTTTAATAATCGTAAAATGCTACAAATTCTAGCATGTGCATATTGAACATAAAACACAGGGTTATCGTTACTTTGTTCTGCTGCTAAAGTTAAATCGAAATCAAGATGACTTCCGGCACTTCGCAAGTTAAAAAAGAACCTTGCTGCATCGACGCTTATATCAACAAGCAAATCCGACAAAGTTATTGACTTTCCTGTACGTTTTGACATCCGTGCAACCTCACCGTTTTGCATAAGCCTAACCAACTGCATTAAGACAACATCAAGACGGCTAGGTTCAATTCCAACAGCCCCCAAAGCGTTTTTCATACGTGCCACATGACCGTGGTGATCTGCGCCCCACACGTTTATCGCCCAATCGAACTTCCGTGTTTCAAGTTTATTCATATGATACGCAATGTCAGCGGCAAAATATGTAGGTATTCCATTTTGACGAACCAAAACCTCATTTTTTTCCATGCCCATCTTCTCGCAATTTAGCCAAATCGCACCGTCTTCTTCATAGGTATAGCCGTTTTCTTTAAGCTTATCTATCGCACGCTTAACCTCACCGCTTTCGTGAAGAGTACTTTCACGGAACCATACATCATAATGAATTCTATATTTTTCAAGGTCGGCTTTTAAAGCGACAATATTTTTCTCTAAAGCATAATCAATAAGAGCTTGTTTTCTCTCATTTTCAGACATATTCAAATGTTTATCGCCGTTGATTTCAATAAACGCCTTTGCGTGTTCAGCTATGTCCTCGCCCTGATAACCATCTTCAGGGAACTCAATTGCATCTTCACCTTTTAATAGTTGAATATAGCGTGCGTTTAAAGATTTTCCAAACTTTTCGATTTGATTTCCCGCATCATTAATATAAAATTCACGGGTTACATCGTATCCTGCATATTCAAGAACGGAAGCTAAGCAGTCGCCTAAAGCTCCGCCACGAGCGTTTCCCATATGCATAGGTCCTGTTGGGTTTGCACTTACAAACTCAACCATAACCTTCTTACCTTTGCCCAAATCTATTTTCCCATATGCTTCACCTTGATTTTCAATAGCTTCTAAAGTACTATAAAGCCAATTGTTAGTTAAATAAAAATTTATAAACCCCGCTCCTGCAATTTCAACTTTCTCAATATCCTCACATTTAGGAAGATTTGAAACTATAGCTTCTGCAATTTTTCGAGGTGCCATGGAAAATGTCTTTGCAAGCACCATTGCGATATTACACGCAAAGTCGCCATGGGTCGTATCTTTAGGGACTTCAGGATATATCAAGGACTTAATGTCCATATCGGCATTTGGTTTAGGAAGCTCTCCGTTTTCTATAGCGGTAACAAGCCCTTGATTAATGGCTGTTACAATTGTATTTTTAACGTTTTCTTGAATATTCATATTTGGGTTCCTTTCGTTTCATCTATAAGTTTTAGCTTTTCAACTCAACGTTCACGTTTAGACTGTTTTTTATAAAGTTAAGATTATCCTGGTCTAGGATATAGTCAATCTTAATGTCTCCACCGCTTTCTCCAAGCGTAAAATCCACCTTTTTTGTATCTACTGCCGTTGCAATATCTCCATATGGTGTAGGATAAACACAAAGGTTTTTTTCTCCAAGCTCGTATTTCATTTTCATATTAAAGCGACCTCTCCGTGTAACGGTAACGTTTCCGGGAGCAACTTTTATTGTTGTGGTTGTATCTTCAAAGCCCGTAAGCTCACTCTCTTCATACATAATATAATACTTTCCGCCACGCAAAGCGTATTTTCCAAAAGTTTCAAGTTCAATTATATCATTTTCGCCATCAATTTCTTGATATGTCTTTATTGAAATTTTCGCATTGTTTTCCATATTTTCACCATACTTATGTAAAAACTAATACTTTTCAATATCAATTTTATACACACTTTCTTCAATTTTTTTATCTAAAAACATACTTCCGAGTTCGGCGAACTCATGAACAGTATCGCTTACATAATATCTCGCCGTTCCAAAATCTCGCTCTGCACGCATGTCTGTGTTTTCAAGAACACGCAGTGCATAATCCGCCGCCGTAGCTCCAGAATCGATAAGAGTCACCTCGTCACCCATATATTCACGGATAACGCTTGTTAAAAGCGGATAGTGCGTACATCCTAATATTATAGTGTCCACAGCTGCATCTTTCATAGGTTTTAAATATTCCTCTGTAACTATTTTTGCAATCTCACTTTTTGCATAGCCATTTTCAACGATAGGCACAAACATTGGACACGCACAACTTTTAACCGTAACGGCGGGGTTTAAAGCCTTTATTTTTTCCAGATATTTTCCACTTTTAATCGTCCCGCTTGTCCCTAAAACGCCAACTTTATTATTTTTGGTAACAGCCACCGCAAGTTTTGCAGCTGGCTCTAAAACGCCGATTATGTTCGTTTCATATTCTGAATTTATGGAAGGTAGTGCGGCACTGCTTGCCGTTCCGCACGCAATTATGATAAGCTTTATATCGAAAGCCGACAAGAAGTTTATATCCGCCCTAACATATTTGACGATTGTTTCAGGGCTTTTGGTTCCATATGGAACCCGTCCGGTATCTCCAAAGTATATAATATCCTCATTTGGCATTATATCCATAACCTTTTTTACACAGGTTAAGCCTCCAAGCCCTGAATCAAAAATTCCAATAGGTCGATTATCCATTTAAATTCTCCAATCTTATAAAACTCAAATTGTTATTTCAATTTTGAAGCTGTGCAAGATTTATTAGCTTGTCCAATAATTCTGAACAGTTCACGCCACTTTTTTCCCACATCTTCGGATACATGCTGATTGAAGTAAACCCCGGAAGAGTGTTAATCTCATTGAGTTTAATCTCTCCAGTTTCTTTGTTTACAAAAAAGTCAACCCGTGAAAGCCCACGGCATTCACAAATCTTATACGCCTTTAATGCGTATTTTTTAAGCTTGGCTTCGATATTTTTATCTAAAATTGCAGGAATTATGGTTTTAGAATTTTCATCCTTATATTTTGCATCATAATCATAAAAAGTCGCCGCCATTCCAATTTCGCCTAAAGCCGCCGCACACACGGGTTCAAAGTTCCCAAGCACACTGCATTCAACCTCAGAACCTGTTAAAGCTTCTTCTATCAGAACTTTATAATCATGTTCAAATGCCAAGTTTATACCGCTTAATAATGAATCGTTATCAATTGCCTTTGTAACGCCAACTGACGACCCTGCGTTTGATGGTTTTATAAAGCATGGATAGCCAATTTTATCTTCAATATATTTGGCATCGATATTTTCTCCACGTTTAAATTCAACCCATTCAGCTTGTGGAATTTCCGCTTTAGAAAACATAATTTTCGCTATACA
>JAVXFE010000029.1:0-720 GCA_036658075.1 Oscillospiraceae bacterium | reverse complement strand
AACCAACATATGGAATTCCTGATAACTCAAATAGTCCTTGTATCGTACCATCTTCACCATTTTTGCCATGTAAAACAGGAATAATAACATCGATGGGAATATTAACGATTCCATCTTTAGTAAAACGCAAAATTCCTTTATCTTTACGTGAAGGGGACATAATCGCCTCATCAAAATTGCAAATTTCGTCATCTCTAAGACCAACAATGTCCTGAGCATCTCCATCATAATAAAGCCATGTGCCGCTTTTTGTAATCATAATCATATGTAGGTTGTATTTTTCTTTATTAATATTTTTTATCACCGTTGTGGCGGACAACCGTGAAATCTCATGCTCGCTGGATACACCGCCAAATATTACACAAAGGTTTGTTTTTGACATAAAAAATCCTCCAATATATACAATAATACTAATACTTCTTATTGTAACCCTAAATCGTCAAAATTGCAATATGTATATTTTTAAAATTTCTGTTAACAATCACTTATATAGTATAACTATTAACCAAAAATCAAAATGAAAACAAGCCAAAGGAGAAGTTTATGTTTAACAAATCACGAGTTTTTGCTGTATTTACATGTCTTGCACTTATATTTTCAATATGGCTTACATATGCCCAAAACGTAAATGATGACATTGCCGGAAGCGTTTTACGCCTTCATATTATTGCCAATAGCGATACAACCCCCGACCAAATGCTAAAGATAAAGGTTCGTGAT
>JAVXFE010000028.1:0-12394 GCA_036658075.1 Oscillospiraceae bacterium | reverse complement strand
ATGAACGGAAAAGATCATGGAAATATACCTCAAAACAGAGAACGTATATATATAGTTGGTTTTCTTGATAAAAATGCATTTGATAATTTCCAGTTTCCAAATGAAATAGAGCTTACTAATGGACTTGATACTGTAATAGATTTTAAAGCAAAGGTAGAAGATAGATATTATTATAGAGAGGGTGTACAAAACTTCTATGATAAGCTTGAAGAGACTATTACATCTCAAAACTCTGTATATCAATGGAGAAGACAGTATGTAAGAGAAAATAAAAGTGGTGTAGTTCCTACTTTAACCGCTAATATGGGAACTGGTGGACATAATGTTCCTCTTATATTAACTAATTGTGGCATTAGAAAACTCACGCCACATGAATGTTTCAATATTCAAGGATACCCAACTGACTACATTTTACCTACCGACACAGCAAATACCCATCTTTATAAACAAGCAGGTAATTCAGTTGTTGTCCCTGTTATCTCTAGAATTGCTGAGAATATACAAAAGGTTCTATAAATCAAATAGGATGAAGATAATGTCCACGTTTTAAATCAGGCTTTGCTTACTTTTGCGTGCAGTAATTTAAAAAAATTGGCAAAATGAAAAGAAAAGAACAAAGGTTTCACGCCCATTTTTACGAAAACTGAGCTAATTTTTGAACATTTGAAAATGCTCTGCAAAAAAGAACGAGATATTGGGAATTCAAATTTCCAATACCTCGTTTGTCTCAGTCTGTAGGGTATAATGCTTGCATTATGCCCTATTTTTTATCTTCATTATCTTTTTAAACTTGAATTTATTGTCGGTTTTTGCGATGGAAACATTTTGCATTTAGACTACATCTTGTGGTATAATATGTAAAAGAAATACAACTGATAGAAATTTATAACTTATGAAAAGGAATGGTGATAAAAATGGTGGCAGAAAAAACATTTACATTATTTGATGAAATTCAGAAAAAAGGGAAAAATAACAGAATAGAAAAGCCTGAAAGACTTAAAAATAACGAAATAATAGTTGAAAACTTTAACGGTTCTTTTGCAGAAGGCACGGTTCGAGAAATCGAAAGACAGGCTAAACCTCTTGAAGCCTCTCAACTTGAAAGAATCGACAGATTTAATCAATGTGCAGAGAGTCGAAATATCCCTATAAAAAGCATTGTGCCAAATCCTAATCAACCTCGCAAAGAGATGAATGCGGAATTATTAAAGGATTTAACTATGTCAATTATGGAATATGGTCTATTGCAGCCTATAGCCGTTCGACAGCTTCGTCCCTTCGAATATGAGCTAATTGCGGGGCATCGCCGTCTTGAGGCGTGCAAAAACTTAGGACTTTCGTATATTCCTGCAATCGTAATCTGTGCCTCCGGAACAGACAGCGCCGTTATATCCTTAGTCGAAAATATCCAACGTGAAAATCTTACTTATATGGAAGAAGCGGAGGCGTTTTCAGCTTTAATAACCGAACATGGTTTAACTCAAGAAAAATTAGCGGACAAGCTAGGAAAAAAACAATCTACAATTGCAAATAAGCTAAGAATTTTAAAACTTGACCCTGAAATTCGAGGACTTCTCAGTATAGGTGGCTTAACCGAACGTCACGCACGAGCTTTGCTTAAACTTCCGAACATTGAATCACAAAAGAAGGCTTTAAATATTATAATCGAAAAGGGCTTGAACGTTGCAAAATCCGAGGAATTAATTGAAAAAATCTTAAAAGAATCGCCTAAAATTGAAGCACCTCCTGAACCTGAAAAAAATATACGTATTTTTAAAGATGTTCGGGTTTTCACAAACACGATTAGGCAAGCTATTGATATGATGAGACGTAGTGGAATAGATGCAACCACGGACAAAATTGAAGAAGATGGCTATATAAAATACACCATAACAATTCCAAAATGAAACATAAATGGGCATGATAAAAAATAAATAAACTACAAAATATGTTTATTATATCTAATATATAGTCAATATGTCCATTGCTTTATTGGTATATTTGTCTATAGTATAATATAATAAACCGCCAAATATGTTTATTATACCTAATATATAGTCAATATGTCCATTGCTTTATTGGTATATTTATATTATACTATAGACAAATATTAAAAATAGTACCTGTTTGCTTTGTTAAGATTACAATAACGACTAGTCTATGTATTTGAAAGGAGCGAAATATGAATTTACCAGGATTAAAAATAGGAAATAAAGTTTCAAAATATCCATTAATTCAAGGCGGGATGGGCGTTGGTGTATCTGCACACAAGTTAGCGGGGACGGTTGCCAAAGAAGGCGGAATAGGAATTATTTCCACGGCAGATATCGGCTACAAAGAAAAAGATTTTTCTACAAATCAGTTAAAAGCTAATTTGCGTGCAATAAATCAAGAAATAGACGCATCACGGGAAATTAGCCCTGACGGAATTATTGGCGTTAATATTATGGTTGCATTAACCGATTATGATGAAATGGTTAAAGAAGTAGTCAAAAAAGGAATAGACTTGATTATTTCAGGGGCGGGACTTCCGAAAAACCTGCCCGCTCTCGTAAAGGGAAGCAACACCAAAATTGCACCTATTATTTCTTCGGCAAAAGGAGCAAAAATCATCACAAAATTGTGGATGACTAAATATAACTATCTACCCGATTTAATTATCGTAGAAGGTCCAAAAGCCGGCGGACACTTGGGTTTTAAGCTTGAAGAGTTGGATTGTGCCGCTGAACCAACCCTTGAAAACATTACAAAAGAAGTCCTTGAAGAAGTAAAAAAGACAAAAGATGCAACAGGTGTAGAAATACCCGTTGTTGTCGCTGGCGGAATTTATTCAGGAGAAGATATTTCAAAGTTTTTGAAGCTCGGTGCAAATGGCGTACAAATGGCAACTAGGTTTGTGGCAACAAACGAATGCGACGCCTCAGAAGAATTTAAAAACGCTTATATAAATGCAAACCAAGATGACCTTCAGATTATTAAAAGTCCGGTTGGTATGCCGGGTAGAGCCATTAGAAATATGTTTACAAAAAAGATGGAACAAGGTCGTCAAAAAATTACAGGCTGTTGTAATTGTATCCGTTCTTGTAACCCTGCCGACACGCCATATTGTATTACAAAAGCGTTAATAAATGCGGTAAAGGGCAATCTTGAAAACGGGTTAATCTTTTGTGGCTCAACCGTTGGCAAGATAAAAGAAATTATTTCTGTTCATGACTTAATACAAGAATTAATGATCGAAACAAAAAAATGTTTCGCATAATATAAATCAATAAATTCTACAACCCCCAAATACATATTTAGTGGTATTTGGGGGTTTTTTTAATAAAATCCAAAAAAAATAGCGAATTACCAAAATCATAATCTAAAGTAGCCTTGACCCGAGAGGTCTGATGTGATAGAATATTAGCATAAAATTTAATTTAATTCTAAATGAGGAACAGTGATTATGAAAAGACTTTTGAGCCATGTTCGACGAGCTGTTGATGATTACAAAATGATAGATACAGGCGACAAAATCGCTGTTGGAATTTCCGGAGGCAAGGACAGCCTTACATTGTTATGCGTTTTGGCAGAACTTAGGCGGTTTTATCCAAACAAATTTGATGTAATAGGCGTAGCGCTGGATATGGGCTATGAAGGCACTGATTATAGCGGTGTTAAGGCACTTTGCGACCGCTATAACGTGGAGTTTATCCTAAAGAAAACTCAAATTGCCGAAATCGTTTTCGATATTCGAAAGGAATCTAATCCATGTTCACTTTGTGCAAAAATGCGACGTGGCGGTGTAAATGATATTGCCGTTGAACATTCATGCAACAAGGTCGCCTTAGGACATCACAATGAAGACGCAATCGAAACTTTCTTTTTATCGTTATTTTATGAAGGACGTATTGGTTGCTTTTCGCCAATGACATATTTATCAAGAAAAGATATTAACGTAATTCGGCCACTTATCTATGTTGCAGAAGGCGATATAAAAGGCTTTGCAAACCGTGAAAATTTACCCATTATCCATAATCCCTGTCCTATGGACGGAAAGTCAAAACGCCAGGACATGAAGGATTTTATTAACGAAAGACAAAAAAACGACAAATTCTTTAAGACAAAAATTTTACACGCTATGCAAGCCGGTCTTGATGATTGGAAAATATAAAAACTTAGGAGACTTTATTATGAAACCAGTGCGTAAAGCAGTTATTCCCGCCGCAGGCTGGGGAACGAGATTTTTACCGGCAACAAAGGCTATGCCAAAAGAAATGTTGCCAATTGTTGATACACCAACAATTCAATATATCGTTGAGGAAGCGGTCGCCTCCGGGATTGAAGAAATCTGTATTATTACAAGTGGTACAAAAAAAGCAATAGAAGACCACTTTGACAAAACATACGAGCTTGAAGATATCCTTGAAAAAGGCGGAAAACCCGACCTTTTAAATCAGGTTAAAAATATTTCAAACATGGCAAGAGTTGTCTCTATTCGTCAAAAAGAAGCTAAAGGATTAGGACATGCTGTCGCATGTGCAAAGAGCTTTGTTGGAGATGAGCCTTTTGCGGTTTTGCTAGGTGATGACGTGGTTTATAACGAGGGTAAACCCTGCTTAAAGCAAATGATGGAGATCTATGAAAAGTACGGGAAGTCGGTGCTTGGAGTTCAAACTGTTCCGCATGAGAACATTTGCAAATATGGGTGTATCGACGGAACAAAAGTGGCAGACCGATTATATAAGGTTAGTGATATGATTGAAAAGCCAAAACCGGAAAACGCACCTACTGATGTGGCTGTTTTAGGGAGATATATAATCACGCCTGAAATCTTTGATTTTTTATCTTCTACAAAGCCAGGAGCAGGTGGCGAGATACAATTAACCGATGCCTTAAAAGCCTTAGCTTTAACGCAGAACATGTACGCCTATGATTTTATAGGGCGAAGATACGATGTGGGCGACCGTTTGGGATTCTTAGAAGCAACCGTTGAGTATGCGTTAAGACGTGATGATTTAAAAGATGAGTTTCAAAAATATTTAAAAGGTATTGTAAAAGCATGAAAGCGTCAATGATTTTCTCTTTAGCAAAAAATGATTTTAAAGCAAAATATGCCGGTTCGGCTTTTGGAAGCTTTTGGGCGTTTCTCAGTCCGCTTGTAACAGTCTTAATATATTGGTTTGTGTTTCAAGTGGCGATGAAGAGCAATAAAATAGGTGATGCGCCATATATTTTATGGCTGATTTCAGGAATAGCACCTTGGTTTTTCTTTTCTGAAGCACTCATGGCGGCAACCACCTCCATGCGTGATTATTCTTTTTTGGTAAAGAAAACGAAATTTAGCTATGAATATTTACCGTGTATACGGATAATATCCGCCCTGTTTGTGCATGTTTTTTTTGTGACTTTAGTATATATTATAAGCGTGGTTTTTGGGTATTCACCAAAATTTTCGAATATTCAGCTTGTTTATTATATGGCGTGCCTGTGTGCTTAAACGTTTACTTTAAAGATGTGGCAAGCGTGGTAAATGTTTTAATCCAGCTCGGGTTTTGGATAACGCCAATATTTTGGGATATAAATAATTTAAGTGGCAGGGTTAAAACTATGTTCGCTGCAAACCCACTATTTTATATTGTTCGTGGATACCGAGATACTTTTATATATGGCAAAAATACAATAGATTATCCATTAGATGGGATTTGCTTTTGGTGCATAATAATATTATTGTTTTGTATTGGAAATAAGCTTTTAAAATCCGCTAAGTCCGAAATTCCTGATTTAGTATAAAAATAGGAGACCGTGAATTTTCACGGTCTCCTATTTGACGTCACTGCTTAAAAAGCGGCAGGCGTTTTTTGATTTTACTTTACGTTATCTAAGGCTTGCTGAATATCTTCTATTATATCATCAACATTTTCAATACCTGTTGAAAATCTAATTAAATCAGTTGACACGCCCGCCGCCTTTAGCTCTTCGTCATTTAACTGTCTATGAGTATGACTGGCAGGGTGTAAAACTGACGTTCTTGCATCTGCCACATGTGTAACAATAGCGGCAAGCTTTAGACTATCCATGAATGTAACAGCCGCCTCACGACCGCCTTTTACGCCAAAAGTAATTACGCCACACGAACCGTTTGGAAGATATTTCTTTGCGAGTTCAGCGTATTTGTTGCCATTTAATCCTGAATAATTAACCCATGAAATCTTGTCGTTTTTCTCTAAATATTCAGCAACAGCTTGAGCGTTTGCACAATGACGCTCCACACGGAGAGCCAAAGTTTCAAGACCGATGTTGAGCAAGAATGAGTTATGTGGTGACGGAATCGAACCTAAATCACGCATAACTTGAACGGTTGCTTTCATGATATATGCAGCCTTTCCAAACTTTTCAGCATAGATTACGCCATGATAAGATGGGTCAGGCGTGGTAAGTCCAGGGAACTTGTCGGTAGACTTCCAGTCAAAGTTTCCACTATCCACAATCGCACCGCCAACAGAAGTTGCATGACCATCCATGTATTTTGTTGTGGAATTAACAACGATATCCGCTCCCCATTCAATGGGACGGCAATTAATGGGTGTCGCAAAAGTGTTATCCACGATAAGAGGAACCTCATTTGCATGTGCAACTCGTGCAAATTTTTCAATATCCAAAACCACAAGTGCAGGGTTTGCAATAGTTTCAGCAAACATAGCCTTTGTGTTTGGTTTAAAAGCTTTGTTTAACTCCTCTTCTGACGCATCGGGGTCAACGAAAGTTACGTTGATTCCAAGCTTCTTCATAGTAACGCCAAAAAGATTAAAAGTTCCGCCATAAACAGTGGAGGAGCAAACGAAATGGTCTCCGGCTTCACAGATATTAAATATCGAATAAAAACATGCGGCTTGCCCTGATGATGTAAGCATTCCTGCTACACCACCTTCAAGTTCAGTGATTTTAGCGGCAACAGCATCGTTTGTAGGATTTGCAAGACGTGTATAAAAATAGCCGCTTGCTTCAAGGTCGAAAAGCTGACCCATATGTTCAGTAGAATCGTACTTCCATGTCGTGCTTTGAGTGATTGGAAGGACACGTGGCTCACCGTTTTTTGGTGTATAACCGGCTTGGATACATTTTGTTTCAATTCTCATTTGTATTCCCCCTAATTGATTAAATCTGATGATACAAGCTGTTTTTTGCATCATCTTTTTGATATTGTTATACATTATACAACAACTTTAAAAATATATCAACAAAAAGTTCGATATATCTATAGTATTATGAACCGATTTATGATATAATAGTCACAAAAAGTGAAGAATATACGAATTTATTCCTTGCCTAAAACATCATCTATGGGTGACATAAACCCACCTAGTTCAAGTGAACATATGTCAGCGGCGATAATTTTATCGTTGTGCACAAAAACGTTTGCACGAATTAAGCCGTTTCCTGAATCTTTATGATTTGTAACTTTATACGAA
Organism: Oscillospiraceae bacterium; assembly: GCA_036658075.1. Lineage (GTDB taxonomy): Bacteria > Bacillota > Clostridia > Monoglobales > Monoglobaceae > JAVXFE01. Next base: position 4,943 of record JAVXFE010000028.1, on the reverse strand, counting down.
TATCTTATCACTTTTATGCCGTGATATTTCGTTAAATCAAATCCTAAATTTTTTTCTAAGGCGTTATAAGTTTCATATATAACGTCAAATTCATCAGGAATTGTAAGATGTGAAATTTCAGTTGGATTTTGCTCTACTTGCCAGCCAAAAGAATTTATGTATTCAATATTCATAATATTAACTTTTTCATCAACAGAGAATAAAATAAAAATAGTTACAACCAAAATAGTTGCAGAAACTATTACTAACAAAGAAAACTTATGATTTTTAATAAAATTAACCATAGAATAACCCCCTTATTATTAATTATTATGATTATTTTAAAGAATTTATGAGGTATACGTATGAGAATTGACAAATATATTGCGGATTGTGGAGTTGGAACCCGTAGTGAAGTTAAAAAGATGATAAAGAAAAATCGTGTAAAAGTTCCGGGGCTTACTTCTATAAAGCCTGAAACTCAAATAGATGCTGACTCCGCCATAGTTTTACTTGATGGAGAAGAACTTCAGTATCGTGAATTTATATATCTTATTTTAAATAAGCCTAAAGATTATATTTCCGCAACATGGGATAAATCTTTGCCCGTTGTTCTGGATTTGGTTCCGGACGAATATTTACACTTTGAACCGTTTCCGTTAGGTCGCCTGGATATTGACACAGAGGGAATGTGCGTTATTTCTAACGATGGGAAGTTAGCACATAAGCTTTTAGGACCCACTAACCATATTCCAAAAACCTACTATGCTGAAATTGACGGCTGTGTAACCGATATGGACGTTAGAGCCTTTAAAAGAGGCGTTGTTTTAGATGATGGATATATGACAAAGCCTGCCATTCTTACCATACTCGAAAGCGGAGAAAAGTCGAAAATTGAACTGGTTATTGTAGAAGGAAAGTTTCATCAAGTAAAGAGAATGTTTGAAAGCGTAGGTAAATCAGTGGTTTATTTAAAGAGAACAAAAATGAACCATTTGGAGCTTGATAAGAATTTAAAACTTGGTGAAATACGTGAGTTAACAAACGAAGAATTGGAGCTATTAAGATATGAATAATATAATACCACGAGTTGCCGCAATCCATGATATGTCGGGTTTCGGAAAGGTTTCATTAACTGAAGCAATGCCAATTTTATCGGCAATGGGAATAGAGGTTTGTCCGTTGCCTACTGCAATTTTATCTACCCATACGTATGAATTCACGGATTATACATTTTGTGATTTGACAACTGAAATGCCAAAGATTATTAATCACTGGGAACAAAATAACATCAAGTTTGATGCAGTATATAGTGGATATATGAGTTCGGCAGAACAGATAAATACCATGAAGAATTTTATGATAGATATGAAAAACACAGGAGCTCTTATTGTGGTCGACCCTGTAATGGGCGATAACGCCTTGCTTGATGTTTCAACGGTGTATTCAAAACGTATGAATGAGTTAATTGGCGGAATGAGGGATCTTGTAAAGATTGCTGACGTTATTACTCCAAATGTTACTGAGGCGTGCTTGCTTTTAGATGAAGAATATCCTACAAATCCACTCAATAATTCTATGATAAAAAATTATCTAAAACGCCTATCCGATTTTGGAGCTAAAAAAGTTGCTATCACCAGTGTTATGGATTCTGAAAATTCTATGTGTGTGGCGGTTTATGATAGTGACGTGGACACATATTGGAAGGTGAATTGTGGATATGTTAATCGTCCGTTTCATGGGACAGGTGATGTATACACAAGCGTCTTAACCGGAGGGCTTTTAAAGGGCTTATCCATGATAGAATCAGCAAATTTGGCGGCAGGGTTTGTATATACCGCTATACAAGAAACAATAAAGCATCCTAGCATAAAGATTCGTGAAGGTGTTTTATTTGAGCCTATACTGGTTCCATATTTTTCGAAAACTGAGATAGAACAAAGGTACGTGGAAATATAAATGTGAACTATGGAGGGAATCATAATGATTACTAAAATCAATAGCGCCGGACTCAATGGGATTGATGGATACATTGTAAACGTTGAAACCGACATGGGCGGCGGAATGCCACAATGGGATATGGTGGGGCTTCCGGACGCCGCCGTGAGAGAATCAAAAGAACGTATACGAAGTGCCATAAAAAATAGCGGCTATGCAATCCCCGGTAAGAAAATAGTTGTAAATTTAGCTCCTGCCGATGTAAAAAAAGAGGGTGCATATTTGGATTTACCTATTGCACTCGGAATTCTTACCGCATCTGAACAAACTAAAATTCCTCGCCTTTCAGAGTGTGCATTTTTAGGCGAACTTTCTCTTGATGGTGACGTTAGACGGATTAATGGTGCCTTGCCAATGGTTATTTCTGCATATCAATCAGGGCTTAAATATATCTTTGTTCCAAAAGAAAATGCAAACGAGGCGGCGGTTGTCAACGGTGCAGAAGTCTATGGTGTGGAAAACCTTAAACAACTTCTTAGCCATTTTCAAGGGATTTCAAAAATTACTCCTACAAAAGTTGATATTGAAAAATTATTCGCCACGGCGGCAAAAAGCGACCTTGACTTTTCAGAAGTAAAAGGACAAGAAAACGTAAAGCGTGCTTTAGAAGTTGCGGCGGCAGGCGGACATAATCTTTTACTTTTAGGTCCGCCAGGTTCAGGAAAGACCATGTTAGCACAAAGAATACCATCAATCTTACCCGACTTAACTTTTGATGAAGCTTTAGAAGTGACAAAAGTACATAGCATTTCGGGGCGAATGTTGAACGATTCTCCTATGATTTTAAATCGACCATTTAGAAACCCTCATCACACAATTTCCGCAAGTGGCTTATCGGGTGGCGGAGCACATCCAAAACCAGGCGAAATCAGCCTCTCCCATCATGGGGTTTTGTTTTTAGATGAACTTCCTGAATTTAGGAAAGATGTCTTGGAGGTAATGAGACAACCTCTCGAAGATGGATTTGTAACAATTTCCAGAGTAAGCGGAACGTTTTCGTATCCATGTAATATTATGATGGTGGCTTCTATGAACCCCTGTCCGTGTGGATATTATGGTGATAGCAAGCACGATTGTGCTTGTTCGCCTATGCAAATAAGCAAATATTTAAACAAGGTCAGTGGTCCGCTCCTTGATAGAATCGATTTGCATATTGAGGTTCCGGCGGTTGAATATGAGGACCTTGAAAACACCAAAAATGCCGAAAATTCTGAAACGATAAAAAAACGTGTCAATAAAGCACGTGAAGTTCAGCTAAAGAGATATAACGATGCCGGAATATTTTCAAATAGCCAACTTACTCCTGCTTTGATTAATAAATATTGTGTATTAGGCGAGGCAGAAAACGCCTTGCTTAAACAGGCGTTTGAAAGCTTAGGCTTGAGCGCACGTGCGCATAATCGAATTTTAAAGGTTGCGCGAACAATTGCGGATTTAGAGCAAAGTGAAAATATAGAGGTAAACCACATAGCGGAGGCGATTCAATACAGGTCTCTCGACCGAAAGTTTTGGCATTAATGACATAAAATAAATATCGTATGATATACTAAAATAGAATAAATTTTAAATTTTTTAAGGAGTGATATAATAATGAAGGTATTATTAATAAATGGAAGTCCAAACGAAAAAGGTTGTACGTATACAGCCCTTACATGCGTTGCAAATGAACTTCAAAACTGTGGCTTAGAAACTGAGATTTTTCACGTTGGAACAGAACCGATTAGAGGCTGTATGGGGTGTGGAGCTTGTGCAAAATCCGGTCTCGGAAAATGTGTATATGACAACGACACCGTAAATATTGCAATTGAAAAAATGAAGACGGCTGATGGTCTTATTGTAGGGTCTCCTGTGCATTATGCAGCGGCATCGGGTGCAATTACGTCATTTTTGGATAGAATGTTTTATTCAGGCGGAAAGACACTTGCCTTTAAACCCGGTGCAAGTATAGCTAGCTGTCGCCGAGGAGGTGCGTCGGCGACTTTTGACCAACTTAACAAGTACTTCACTATTGCAAATATGCCGCTAATTTCATCGAATTATTGGAATATGGTTCATGGAAGTGTTCCGTCTGACGTTTTAAAAGATGAAGAAGGCGTTCAAACCATGCGTGTATTAGGACGAAATATGGCGTGGATTATAAAAGCAATTGATGCAGGCGTAAAATGTGGTGTGGAGATTCCAACACCTGAAGTGAAAATAAAAACAAATTATATTAGATAAAGGACTTTCCATTGCATAGGAGAAAAAAATGGATATTATATCTTTAATAAATGATTTTGACTGGTTAATATTAAACGCCATCGATAACCTTAAATGCGGTTTTATGGACGGCTTTATGCCATTTATCACAAGCTTTGGAAACATAGGCTGGGTGTGGATTTTTATTACGATATGCTTTTTGTGTACAAAAAAGCATAGAACGTGTGGATTTATGATAGCCACGGCACTTATTCTTAGCCTTATATTTGGCAATATAATATTAAAACCTCTCGTGGCACGAGACCGACCTTTTTTAGCAAACCCGGATATTATGTTGCTTATTCGCACACCTATGGATTTTTCGTTCCCTTCGGGGCATTCTATGACCTCGTTTGCGGCGGCAACGGTTTTGTTGTGCTATAATAAAAAATTTGGAATTCCTGCACTGATTTTGGCAATATTAATTGCTTTTTCAAGGTTGTATTTGCAGGTTCATTATCCAACAGATGTTATTTCCGGAATAATAATCGGAATAGTTTTTGGCTTTTTAGCCGTAACTTTAGTAAAAAAAATTAAAACTCAAATGACAAAAAGATAAGTTAATTGTGTAGAAAAGGACTGTTTAAGTATGTTAATAAGCTTTGCAATGATTCTCTTAGTTGGGATGCTTATGGGGCTGATTTTTGAAAAATTAAAACTTCCAAAACTTCTCGGAATGATGGTGACAGGTATAATTTTAAGCCCATATGCATTAAACTTAATCGACC
>JAVXFE010000027.1:0-12480 GCA_036658075.1 Oscillospiraceae bacterium | reverse complement strand
CCCTAAAGTTACTTTTCCGTCAGTACCAACAGCCACTGACGAACTTTTCCATACAACAGTTGTTCCATTTTTCAAAGTGGTAGGAAGCGTTAAATCTTTGGTTATACGTTCAGGTTCTTCTGTTGTGATGCTATTAAGCGTGAGTGATGCACAATCTTCATCAAACGCTGCTGTGTCAATCTTCCAAACTTTAATCTGCTTAAAAACAAATTCACTTCCAACGTTCATTTTTTGAAATTCGCCATGATACATATCGAGAGAATTAACCGACTGACGAGTGAAAACTTTTCCATGTTTTGTGTCTAAATTGCGATTTAAATAACACATAACAGATTCCTCGGCGGAGTTATATACAAACCCTGCCGTCTCTACCACGTTTGAAACATGCCCCGGAATCGCCCCTATCCACGTCCCCGTTGCCGTTCCTTTGTCAATATCGGCTTGGGTTCTAAGTGCGAGACTTGGACCGGATTTACCAATCGGAAATGTAATCCCCTCTCCTAAACCGCCAGCGGTCTTTTTTCCACGATATGTTTGCCACACTTGAGCCTTTTCACCTAGGTTTTCAATATATTCAAACTCAACATAATATGTCCCATCTCCAAGCGAATTCTTAAACGCAAAGTCAATTTGTGGAACTGCCGTAGTAGCATTGGCTATTATTTTTAAGCCATTAGCATCAGCGGTTATGTCGCATCCCGCCGTATTAATAATCTTATATCTGTCGCTTGTTAGCGAATTAAATTCAACGGTGTCAACACAAACCCATTTTGCTTCTGCCGCTTTTTCTTGAACTTCTTCCACTTTTTCTTGAACTTCTTCCACCTCTGCAAAAATCGGGAGACACCCAAAAATGCTTAAAATTAAACTTAGCGACACAATAATGCTTAAATATTTTTTCATGATTTTACCCTCCCGTTTCTTATTTTACCACCGCAAGCGCACGAACTTTGCTATTTGTACGAATAACAAATACCTTGCTTGAGCTTTCTCCATTGCCATTAAATGGCATAATATCCTCTATTCCGCCACTGGTTACACCTTGTTTCGAGTATACATATATAGGCGGTAAATTTCTAGCAGAAATCAGCACGGTTTCTTGTTTGCCATTATCGATATTCATAACCATCTTATGAACTTTTGAATTACCTCTAACATCAAGCTCGTTCATAACGATATCATCAACATAACCATAGATATATTCCACGCTTTGCCCATCGCCATATTTTATGCTTTCATTTTCGTGCTTTAATGATGAAATAATCTTTGCATTATCCATAAGCCCATTATTGTTTTTGGAATAATAAATAATATCACCGGTCGCCAATTTTTCAATGTCTGCGTTATCGCTTGTGATATTCTCACTAAGCAAAATCTCTTCCTTTTTATTTATAAGAAGCGTCGTTTTTCGAATATTATTTCCTTCATCATCTAAAGCCGTTGCCGACTCAACAACCATACCTATTTTCCCAGTTTCAGGGACAATATTTAAAATATCATCTGCCGACATAATTTCTGAAATAACAATAACTTTAACAGTTTTGGTAATTTCATCAAACTCATATCCTTGTGCTTTATACGTTCTGCTTGTATCTTTGTTATCAATCTTCACTTGAACCGAAAAGTCATTACCACTTGCGTCCGTGTTAAGAGGAACACACACGCTAATCGTATCTTCGCTTATTGCAAATCCGCCCATATCTTCATAACCACCAAAAACTTTGTCATAAGCGTTATATTTTATATCACGTCCAGGACGTCCGCCAGAGATTTCAAGAGTTTCAATATTCGAAATCTCACCATCTTTGTTTACTTGATATTTTATCGGCTTTTGTATAAACAAGTTCGAAAATTCTTCTGCCGACATTGAAACGTTATCCACACGAACCTTTTCCTTTAATGAGTAACTTGAAACGCCTTCGTTTTGACATACCAAAACTGGAATCTTATTTTTATCATCTTTGTTTGATTCGTTTGTCTCTTCTTCGCTTCTAATCTGCTTTCCATCTATTATTTGAACCTCGTATTCGCCAAAGTTCCCTGACTTTGCTGTTCGATAAAGATATCCATATTTGTACTCGCTTTTTTTGTCTTCACTATCTTTAAAGAAAACAATCTTCTCTTCATGATTTAATAAAAATGTCTGTTCTTTTCCGAGTTCAATATTTTTCAAAATTTTCTCATCACTCACGGTATACCATTTATCACCAATAAAAATCCCATGTACCGCATTTTTTTCTGTTATCGCTCCATTAATGGTAGCGTTTGACACAATAGCCGTAACCTGTAGCTTATCTGTACTAATATACATCGATATTACATCATCTGGTTTTATGTCGTTTATAGGGATATCTTTACCATTTTTGTCCACTATTTTATAATTCATATTTTCTGTATCATCTAAAACTATAAATTGCTTATTATCGATTTTAAAGCCATTTTTAAACTGAATTCTACCATTTTCATAAGTTTTTTCAACAACAGCATCTTCATATGAAGAAATCAAAACATAATCATTACCACCGTCACCGTTGTTATCGATAGATTTAATACTTCCATTTGGGAAGGTTAAGAGGTCGTTTATTTCAGAGTCATTTTTGTTAATAACAAGCCTTCCATTATATATAAATGACGTATTTTTATCTGTCTTTTCATAGGCAATTTTATCATTTTTTGTATATTCAATTCTTCCATTAATATACCCACTTACATCTTCCGCTTTTATCAAATTAACTTGATTTCTGTTTGTAGGTACTGCATTAATAATCGTAAGTTTACCGGTATTAACGTCTTCAAAGTAGTAGATTAGAACTTCCATTCCAATATAATCAGCTACGTTTGTATTTCCCTTTTGATAAATATAACCATCAAGCTCTACTTCCTCGTCCTTTAAATCCGGAAGCGGTTTTACAAGCCATGTGTTTGTGTCCGCTGTTACAATTCCTTTATGTACGTTAAGCTTTTTTACGCTTGTCAAAACTGTTCTAAAAGTTTCATCTGATTCTACATATTTACCGCTTTCGCCATAATTCTCTGGTTTAAGCTTTTTAACGTCTAAGGAATTATAAATTAACTGCAATATGTCACCAAAAGTTGCAGGAGTATCAAATTTACTGCTTACCCCATTTAAATCCATATGTTTTCGAGCTACCGCTAAATATCCATTAGGGTATCCGCCAAGCTCGTTTGCATATATGTCATATCCCAAACGTCCGACGATTATTTTAATACAGTCCTGCAATAATATCTGGTCGTCTGGTTTAAAAGTCCCATCCGGGAAGCCCGTGCAAATCCCAGCATCTGTGGCGAACATAATATCACTTTCCGCCCAGTATCCACTAGGAACGTCTGAATATTTGGACGCTTGATTATATCCTGTGGATTGATTTAGACCTTCAAGGTTTAATATAAGCCGTATAAATTCAGCCCTTGTAATGTATTTTGAAATATTTATGTCGCCATTTTCATCACCTCTAACGACCCCCAGTGACGTTAGTTCAAACACAACTTCATTCATACTTGTGTTAGTATTAGGAGCAGCTATAGCTGTAAAAGCTTGACTGCTGGCAATACAAACTATTATAATTATTGCAAAAAATTTTTTCATGTTTTCTCCCTTTCTTTTATCTTACTTAAAATATCTGTTAAATTAATTAAAAAAACTTAATCTAACTATTATTTATTTTGAGAATACACACTAGAAAGCGGTTTTAAATCACTCATATTATTCCATAAAAAAACTTTTATTACATCATATTCGCCCACAAAAGCATTTTCAAATGCTATATCTTGACCTTGATTTTGTCCTGTTTTAAGGGTGGTTATATCCTTTATTGTAGTTTTTTCAAGTGATAAAGTACCATCCGTATTGTTTTTATAAAGACACACAACAGCAAAAGCGTTTTTATCTGTGCTTTTTGTTATATTTACAGTTGAAGAAACCAAATCCAGCGAATTTATTTTATATGGAATAACTTTTTCTTGTTTCCAAACTTTTAAGCCTTTTATACCAATCCATCCATTTTGTCCTACAGTTTTTACCACAGATCTTATTCCTTTTAATTGTGTCGTCCCAGCAAATCTTGTATATAATTTAGCATATGAAGCTGGAATGTTTAAATTTGGTAAGTTGTTAGGATCGAAGTTGGCATTTAAATACGGTAAAAAAGATGCTTCGGCTGAATTATACAAAAAACCTATTTTTTCATACACCCCTGTTTTATGACCGTTTATAGCAGGTCCCCAGGCACCAGTCGTTGTTTGCTCTGGTGTTGTTCGTGCCGGAATCTGAATTGCCGCTTTGTTTTGTTGAAAAGTAATACCTTCGCCCTTATCTCCATCAATACTAGACCATAACGACGCACCGGTTCCTGACAAGCTATCGTTATATTCATACTCAATATAATAAATTCCTTCTTTGAGTGGCACTTTGAAATTAACATTTATACTAAAACTATCCGCCGCGCTATCCACTCCTGTGCGTGTTGCCTTTATTCCATTAGCATCATTTGTAACATTATAGCCTTCAACGCCAGCAATTTTATATTTCGCAGCTATCGATGTTGGGGCAATTGTAAAATCAACATTCTCAACATTATTCCACCCATATCCTGGTGACACTTTAAAATTTATTTCTTTCGTTCTTGTTTCATTACCGTTCTTAAAAGTTCCGGTTAATGTTACAGGCGTTTCTTCATCTGGAGTTTTAAGAAATTTTCCAGAGTTTGATATAATATCAGGACTCGATGATACCCATGTAACTGTTGAACCATTCTCCATTGGCGATGTTGGTAATTTAAGATCATACAAAACCGAGTTTTTATCCAGTCCGCCAAAAACAAACTCATCTGTAACTAAATTCATATCTAATTTTATTTTTTCATCCACTGTTGAATTCTTTTTGTAAGCTTTTATACTTTTTAATGTAAATGTAGAACCTTTTGCTGCTAGTTTAAACTCCGTATTAAAAGCATTTATCCCAATCGCTTTTCCCGAAACATCAGAGTTGCCAAAATACATTTTTTTATCTTTAAAATATTCCACACCATTGAAAAAGAGTTTAAGTGTACAATCATTTGTGTCAAAAAGATATCCAATCTTATTCTCACTATTATCATTTTTAAGATTTATTTTTTCACCTGTTACCCATTTCATAGTATTATAACTTCCAGGTGCATCTAAATTTTGTTTTATCGAATAATTTGTGGGATTAATCGAGCCAACAGAGGCAATTTTACCTTTTCCGTCTTGAAACTCCATATATAGTTGACCTGTTGTGTCTTTGAAGTTTTGTTGAGATATAAGTTCTATATAATAAACTCCGTTTGTTAATGCAGTGCCGAAAAATGTCTCAAGTTTTGGAACTTTTAATAAAAAAGGAACTGCTTTGTCTGACGCTGCAGTAAGCGTTATACTATTTGCATCCGATGATAATACTGTATCGCTAGTTCCTGGCAGAACAGTTATCAGTTTTGAATCAATAGCCGCCGTGTTAAGTATCGCCGCTGGGTATGTTGTCCATGTGTCAGTATTATCTGGAACATTTACAGCATGCACCGAAAATGATGTACCTACCGTCAAAAGTAAAAACAAAGTTAAAACCAAAGAATTAATTTTTTTCATTTTTTAAATCCCCCTTCAAACTTTTAATTTTATATTTTTGTATTAAAAATTATTATTAGATTTTACTTATCTAATATGCTAGTATTATAGAACTAAGTTTGATGTTTTTCAATATTCTATTTCTAAATTACATACTCAAAATCTAAATTCATATAAAAATACAGCGTATATTCGCACTATTACGAGAAACAAATAGACCCACTATCAAAAAGAGGTTGTGGGACGATTCCCACAACCTCTTTGCTATTTATTAATTTCTCTATACCGCCCAGGAGTTATTCCTTGCATTTTTTTGAATACACGTATAAAACTTCCTGAATTTAAAAATCCACATTCAACAGCAATGTCTGTAATTTTTTTGTTTGTCTTTAAAAATTCCATTGATTTACTAATTCGCACCGCTGTAATATAATCACGTAAAAATTCACCCGTCTGTGTTTTAAATATTTTTGATAAATAACTCGGTGATAGATAAAACTTTTCACCTAATAAATTTACATTTAAATCCAGTTGAGCATAATTTTCTTGAATGTATTCCGAAATTTTTTCTGCCAAACCATACTCATCAGAAACAGATTTCGTTTCAAGAAGGTTAAGACTCGTTTCATAATCTTCAGTTTCCTCACGGAATAATACTACCTCTTGTTCTGTAATATTATTTGGTATATCTTTTATTTGTGTAAAAATAGCCGCCGTCTCGTCTATATTTGTATAACTTTTTGAAACAACAACGCTGACAAAAATTCCTAGATTTTTTTGTAAAATGCTAACAACCTTTTCAAAAACATCTTTAATGTCAGGGATTAAAGTTTCTTCCGTCCTGTCATTTCCGCCAACAATATAACAAATTGTATCGTCTTCAATTATGATTGAAACCCCTGAAAGTGATTCGCCAATAAGTTCATTTATTATATTAGCAATAGAAAAACGTATTAAATTTAGCTCATCTTCACTTTCTTCATCAATATCACCATAATAATCAGAAATTTCATTAATGACAATAAAATTTAAATTGTATATATCATAAGAAAACCTCTTATTATACTGGTTCATCAACTTTTTAAGCGACCTATTAGGGTTGTTGCTTAATAATAATTTGCGACATGCGTTTTGAAATATGAGATTTTGAGTTGTTTTTTCACTTTCTGACAAATTTTTCATCAAATCAGAAAATGAAGAATCTATATATTTAAGTTCATCTATATTTTCCAAACTATCATTTTTATCAATCTTTTTAAGCTTGTTTAATATTGACTTAATAGGAACATAGTGTAGGTGTGAAAAATAAATCGCAAGTCCAACACCTAACAAAATTAAAATTAAAAATCCAAATACTAAAATTAATGTAAGCTGCTTTAGCGGCTGCCAAAAGTTTCCTTCTTTCGTAGTATATGCATATCTAAGTCCTTTAATTGTAGATTTTCCAGAACGCAATACGTATTTTTCTTCATCTACCTTTATTGTAAAAGCCCCATTTGCTGAATCCTTAATACTTTCACAAATCTTTTTAGATTCATCTGTGTGTGAAGACGAAAAAAGTTCTGTTCCAAATTCGTCAAGTATGTAAAAGTTTTTATCCTCTTGAGAATTTTTGGCATCAAATATATTTTGGATGTTTTCTTTTTTTAACTCAATCATAACCATTGCACTGGCATTACCTTTCGTATCAATAGGAAAGGATTGCTGCACAACAAGGTTTCCTGATTTATTTGCCACCACTTTTCTATAAAGTGGCGTCCTCATATATTCTTTAAAATCTTCAAGGCTTCCATTAAAGTTTTTATAAGGGTCGAATTTACGGTCACGATTTTCAGCATCCGTATTTGTAGCTAATGATACAAGGCAATCAAGTTTTACAAAATAAACAGCCATATCACTAACATATGTATACGCCGAACAGAGTGACTCCATATCTTTTTGTAATGAATAACGAGTCCAAACAAAATCTGTGCCACTCGCCGAATCACTTTTCAGTATTTTTGAAACATTCTCGTTTCCTGCAATATTCGCCGCCATATTTCCTGCATTTCGGAACACTGAATCTAGAGAAGATTGAACAGAGTCGAACATATGCGAACTCGTCACGGTAATTTCTTTTTTTAACATCGTGTATGTCCTTGAAAACAAAAGGAGTGCCCCCGCTATAAACAAGACCAATATAAGCAAATATGATAAAAGCCATTTATAATAAACATTTTTCTTTCGAATATTTCTGATATTTTTCAGCATATCAAACTGTTTACGATATCTTTAAACGTATTCCCACGTTCTTCAAAATTTTTAAACAGGTCAAAACTGGCACACGCCGGAGATAATATTACGGTATCACCAGGCTCTGCAATATTTTTAGCCGTATTTATCGCCTCTTCAAAATCATTGCACTCAAATATAGGCAGGTTTTCAAAATTGGTCGCATTTGTCACCGCCGCTTTAATCTTTCCTGCCGTTAAGCCACATAAAACAAGCTTTTTCACGTTTTCATTAACCACAGCCCCAAAATCATCAAACGGAATTTTCTTATCATATCCCCCTGCAATCAAAATCACTTTATCGTCAAAAGAACTAAGCCCTGCCGTGGTTCTCGCTGGACTACTCGCAATCGAATCATTATAATATTTAACTCCTAAAACTTCACGTACAAATTCAATTCGATGCGGTACGCCTTTAAATTCTTTTGCCGTTTTACGAATAATCTCATCGTTTACCATTCCATTTGTTGCCGCAATTGCTGCCATATAATTTTCCACGTTATGCATTCCTGGAATATAAATGTCCCGAACGTCAAGAACCTCACGCTTAATATTACCATTTTCGGCAAATGTAATCATATTACCGTCCAAACGATAACCATTTTCTATCTTATTTTTCGAGCTAAAATAGATAAAATTGTTCGTTTCAGGAGCAAAATTCCGTGTGATTTCGTTATCATAGTTTAGGATAACTTTTCCATCTAAATTTTGATAGCTAAATATTGCCTTTTTCGAGTCTATGTACTCTTGAAAATCAGTATGCCAATCTAAGTGGTTCGGCGTAACATTGGTAACCACCGCCACGTCAGCACTTTTATGCATAGTATGAAGTTGGAAACTCGAGAGTTCAAGCACCACAACGTCATCACTTTTGATTTTGTCAATCTCGCCAATCAGTGGAGTTCCAATATTACCGCCAAGATAGCAATTATATCCGGCACGAGTAATCATATCATAAATAAGGCTTGTTGTGGTGGTTTTTCCATCGCTTCCGGTCACCGAAATAATCTTAGCCGGGCAAAGTTCAAAGAAAAGTTCCATTTCTGATGTAACTTTAACGCCGTTTTCGCTCGCCGTTTTCAAGACAGGTACGTCCTTTCGAACGCCCGGAGTCTTATATATGGTTTTAGCTTTGCTACTGACTTTGTCTAAATATGTGTCACCAAGCACAAACTTCACGCCTAATTTTTCCAAATCATGATATATATCGCCGAGTTGTTCAATATTTCGACGGTCATGTGCAATAACGTTTGCACCGTTTTCAGTCAAAAACTTAATTAGCGGTATATTGCTAACGCCTATTCCGATTACGACAACTTCTTCTCCTGCTATCGACTTTTTGAATTCATTTACATCCATTGTTAAAAATCTCCTTTACTGCACATTCGTATATCTTCAAAATAATAGGGCGAACAAATATGTCCGCCCCAAGGTTGTGTCGATAAAGTACTATTCAGCGTCACCAGTGTCAACATTATCTAAAATATCGCCAAGCGTAAAGCTACTCTCTTCAGTATACGAAGCCGAGCTAGGAGCCGAATTATTAGAACTACGTGAAGGTGCCACGTCGTCTGCACCTTCAACTTCAGGCAACAACGCCTTTATTGAAAGTCCAATTTGCTTAGTATCTTCGTTCATTTCAACGATTTTAGCTTCAACTTCATCACCGATAGACAAAACGTCAGATGGTTTGTTGATTCTCTCGTTTGAAATTTGCGAAATATGGATAAGTCCATCAACAAAAGGAGCAACTTCAGCGAAAGCACCAAATGGAAGAATTCTAACAATCTTACATTTGATAACATCTCCAACATTTAAATCCTTTGTTCCTTTAATCCATGGGCTATCTTCTTCTTTTTTATAGCCTAAAGAAATCTTGCCCTTTTCTCTATCGATATCCTTGATGTAAACGTCGAGTTCATCGCCAACTTTTACAACTTCTGAAGGATGCTTAATTCTATTCCAAGAAAGTTCAGAAATATGAACAAGTCCGTCAACGCCACCTAAATCAACAAAAGCACCAAACGATGTGAGTGATTTGATAACGCCGGTGTACTTTTTGCCAACTTCAGCATTAGCCCAGAATTCAGCAGCTTTAACTTCTTTTAACTCTTTAACAAGAGAAATTCTGTTTGTCTCTTTATTAAGTTCTTTGATGAAAACATCGATTTCATCGCCAACGCTAACAGCTTCAGATGGGTGTGAAATTCTAACAGGCGAAAGTTCAGAAATATGAATAAGTCCATCTACGCCGCCGATATCAACAAAGGCACCGAAAGATGTAAGTGATTTAATAATTCCTTTGTACTGTTTGCCCTCTTCAGCAGTTTCCCAAAAAGCAGCGGCAGCCTTGTCGCTTTCTTCTTTAGAAACAACTTTTATAGAACCAACAACTTTTTGTCTGCCACGTCTGTCTTCTTCCATCTTAATCAATCTGAAGTTTTGTTCAGTGTTAAGAAGAACTCCTAAATCAGCTAAATAACGCTCTGAACATTCTGAAGCAGGAATGAAAACTCTAACGCCTTTAGCGATAGTAACAACGCCACCTCTAACAAGTTCAACAACTCGACATGTAAGAATTTCATTATTTTCAAATGCAGTTTTAAGCTCTTCCATTCCTTTAGCCGCATCAATTTTCTTTTTAGAAAGTTTTACAATACCGTCCCTGTCGCTAACATGAACTACATACACGTCAAGCTCTTCTCCAACTTTAACAAGGTCGTTAATATTTGCAGATGAATCGTTTGTAAGTTCATCAAACGGAATAACACCGTCGTACTTACCGTCAACATCTACTTGTACTTCTGTTGGGGTGATTCCAATAACTACCCCTTTTACAACTTCTCCTGATTTTAATGGCTTTAAAGTTTCTTCTAAAGCCTCCGCAAAGTTCATTTCGTTTGTATCCGCCATGGTTAAATAGACCTCCTTGATTACCGCATTCGGCGTTGAAGCCCCCGCAGTAACGCCAATCTTAGTAAATTGGCTTAATAATTTTATATATTCATTTAATTTTTTATTATTTTCAATACTATAAGTATGTTCGCAATTTTCTTTGCAAACTTCAAATAGTTTTCGTGTATTGGAACTATTTTCGCCACCAACCACGAACATAACCTCTACTTCTTTCGAAAGTTTTTCCGCCGAAATTTGTCTTTTTTCTGTTGCACTACATATTGTATCAAAAAAAACTGCATTTGTAAAATGTTTTTTTGATATTTCTTCAACTTTTTTGAATATTTTTTTACGTATAGTGGTTTGTGCTACAAAAGAGATGAAAATATCGCTACTTTTGGTTAATATTTTACAAATTTCATCTTCATCTTTAATAATAATTGCCGAATTTTCGCACCAACCATTTATTCCCTTTACCTCTGGATGATTTTTGTCACCAACGATAACAATTTCTCGTCCTTTTTTATGTTCGTTTGCCACAATATTATGTATTTTTTTTACATATGGACAAGTTGCATCAATAATATTTGCACCTCTTTTTAAAATCTCATCATATTCAAGTTTAGAAATTCCATGCGCCCGAATAATAACATTAGACTTTTGCGGTATATCACAAATATTTTCAATGGGAACTATTCCTTTTACGGCTAAATCGTCAACCACATCACGATTGTGAATTAGCATTCCATACGTATATGTCGGAATATAGGTTTTAAGGTTGTCGTACGCAATATTTACGGCACGGTCAACTCCAAAACAGAACCCCGCCGAATCAGCTATTTCTATCTTCATATGTTTTCACCTTTGCAAGGTTGGCAATGCTTGTCATGATTTTTGTATCAGTTATCATTTGTAAGTCCTCTGATGTTAACTTTTGATTGCTATATTGAGTCATATCAATTATTTCACCGATATTAAGTTGCATTTTTGCTCGAAATTTATATTTACCTTCGATTCCAACAGGCAAAATATTCACGTTCGATTTTATAGCAATCATGGCTGCTCCCATTTTGCCACGTCTTAAATTTCCGTCTTTTGAGCGACCGCCTTCGGGAAACATTGCAACATTTTCACCATTTTTCGCAAATTTAAGTGCCGCACGCAAAGCACCGATATCACTTTTCCCACGTTGTATAGGAAACACACCAAGTCCACGTAATATATAGGCAAAAAGCTTATTTTTAAACAGCTCTTCCTTTGCCATATATCGAATTTCACATGGCAGACATATTGCGACAAACGGCGGGTCAAGATTACTTCTATGATTTGCACAAACTATAAAATTTTGATTCTTAGGAATGTTTTCAAGCCCTTGAATTTTAATTTTAAATGCAACTTTATAAAAAACCTTAACTACAGCCCTACCAAATTTATATAGCCACATTTTATTTTATCTCCTTAAAAGTTGTGTTAATTAAATTAAAAATATGTTCAATAGTTTCAGAAAGATTCATATCTGTACTATCAACAAAAACGCAGTTTTCCGCAGGTTTAAGCGGTGCAAACTCACGTCCTGAATCGTTTTTATCTCGATATTCCATATCTTTTTTCACGTCATCAAAAGTGGTAGAAACTCCTTTTTCAGAAAGTTCCTCAAACCGCCTTTTAGCACGTGCCTCAACCGTTGCCGTAAGAAAAATCTTAATATCAGCGT
>JAVXFE010000026.1:0-12667 GCA_036658075.1 Oscillospiraceae bacterium | reverse complement strand
AATATATTGAGATTTCAATAGGGATTAGAGTACTATTTAAATGAATTTTAATTTATATTTTATCTTAATAAATTGGAGGATTTGACGAAAAAGAAAGATAAAAGCAAAAATAATTAAAAATCTCTCTGTTTGCTATTGACAATCTCTCTAAAAGTCTGTATAATTATCTAGTAGAATATCTAGTAGAAATTTTTTACCTTGACATCTTAGTGTTGTACCATACTTGGAGGGAGGGAAGTAATAGTGGCTGAAGTTAGAGTTAAAGATAATGAATCGTTGGATAGTGCGTTGCGTCGTTTTAAACGTTCGTGTGCAAAAGCAGGTGTTTTGTCTGAGGTTAGAAAGAGAGAACATTACGAAAAGCCTAGCGTAAAACGTAAAAAGAAATCAGAAGCAGCAAGAAAACGTAAATTCAATTAATTTATAAGGCAGGGGCTAAGACCCTTGCCTTTTTATTTTTGAAAAAATTAGTAAGAAATTACCTCTTCAAGAGAATATTGACATCATTTTCCAAATATGATATAATGGGAAAGTTTTTATAGGAGGGTGATTATTTTTGAAATTAGAGATAATAATATTTGGTATTTTGTCGGCGGTGGCTTTAATAATTTTAAATATTTTGGCGTATAAGCTTTTGCAATATAAAAAACTTGTTAATACATTAAATACAAAACTTAAAATTCGTGAAACTGCTATAAGAAATGCGGATATACTTATGTATGAATATTCTCCAAATGATAAAAAAATTACGTTTTCTGAAGAAGCTTTATGGCAGAGAGGGCTTAACTTTAAAATATGCGAGAGGATAGATTTTATTATTGAAAGTGATGAGTTTGGCGATGAAAGCAAAGAAAGGCTTAAAAGTGCATTTAAAAAAATTGATGATGGAGAGAAAATAGTTGAAACTACACTTCGGGAAAATTTCTGTAGTGACATAGAAAAAATGCGGAAAATAATAATCACAAATTTTTTTGATAAACACGAAAAGCCTATAAAAGCAATGGTAATTTCACGAGATATTACCGAAGAGTGTTCACTTTTAAAAAAGGCGGAACGGGATGGACTTACTGGGCTTTATAACAAATTAACCGCCGAAACGATGATGATAAAGCATTTGTGCTATCACAAAGGAAAAAATACAAAAAATGCTTTTATAATACTTGATATTGACAAATTTAAAGAGATGAATGATACTTTTGGACATATGGCAGGAGATGAAATATTAGAGAATATTGCAAAAAAAATCGGAAAAGCTTGCCGTGAAAGCGACATTTTAGGGCGTTTAGGCGGTGATGAATTTGTAATATTAATGAAGGATATTAAAAGCGAAAGCCAAGTCATAAGCATTATACAAAGAATATTAAATATTGCAAGATATGAATATAGCGATGGAAAAAGTAAAATAATCTGCTCAATTAGTGCGGGAGTAGCTTTTGGAAAATTTCAGACAAACGATTATCAAAATCTTTACCGTATGGCAGATATGGCACTTTATAAAGCGAAGCAAAACGGCAGAAACCAATATTGCATATATAATCAAGAGATTGAAAATTTATAAAAATATTTTGATATATTATCCTATTAAGGAACTTTACGCATGATTAGATAGTCTAATTAAAATACGAAACAATAGGGAGGCTTTATCAATGAACAAAACAGAAAGAACACAAAACACAAAAATTTTTAAAAAAGTTTTAGCAATGTTTTTGACACTCGTTATGATTGCCACCACGTTTAGTTCTATGGTGTTTGCGGACGGGGACAAGGGCCTAGAAAACGCTATAGTATCAGTAAAAGAGCGGATTAATATTCCATCAGAATATTCTGAGTTTACAAGTCGTATAAACAAAACGGATATTGATACAAGTTATTATTTAACGTGGAGCATACCTGAAAACGATAACAATTCACAAAATGAAATTCGTGTGACGATAAATAATTTTGGAGATATCACAACGTACGACACCTCAAATTATAAAATTATGAACAATCGTGAAATTGCATTTTCAAAGTTTGGTAATCCTGAGCTAACCGATATCGCCATAGAATGGCTTAAAAACATCAACTTAGATTGGGTAAGCGAACTTCCGTTAGATAAAGTAAAATGTTCAACAAATACCGCTTTTGAAAATATGTCATATGTTGAATTTCCACGATACATAGATGAAATTCCGTTTTCAGAGAATAATGTCACTGTGTATATTGATAACAAAACAGGTGATGTTGTCTCTATGAATTCAAACTGGACATATTATGATTCGCTTCCAAGCGTTGAGAAAATTATTGAAAAAGAAAAAGCTGAAAGCGCTTTTAAAGCGGAATCGCCAATGCAACTATCATATAAGTTAAATGATAAAGATTTTGGATTTTTGGCGTATTCGACAAAGGATTCAAAAGCTATGGTAAACGCCGAAAATGGTGAGATTTTGCAATATAGCGATTATGATATGCCACGCCCGCATCCGGACATGGAAAACGGAACTATGAGTGGCGGCGCTGGTTCTGCTGATAAAAATTTAAGTGAGGCAGAGATTAAAAATATTTCTGAAATTTCAGAATTAATAGAACTCGACACATTAAAGGCGTTTGCGATTGGCGTTAATGAGTTCGGGCTTGATAAACTGGAGTTTGAAAAAGGCTATTATCAAAAGAGCTATAGTGCCAAAAATGAGAAATATATTGCCACTTTACAATATTCAGGTAAGGATGAAAATGGTAAGTTAAACGCTAGATTGACAGTCGATGCAAAAACTTGTGAAATAATTAGCTTTTCATCATACAAATATGATGAAAATAATGACAAAAAAGAAAATGTGATAAATTCAGCAAAAGCAAAAGTGAAAGCTGAGAATTTTATAGAAAAGTACGCAAAAAATGAATATACAAATGTTAGGATTGAAAAAAATGACAAAGCCGATAACTTTTCATTTAAATTTAATCGTTATGAAAACGATATTGTTGTAGATAATCAATATATTAATGTAAATGTCGATGAAAAAAGTGGATTAATTACTGGGTTTTATAAAAATTGGATGAATGGGTGTGTTTTTGAAAGTGCCGAAAATATAATCTCTGCCGACGAAGCTTCTGCAAAACTAATGGAAAATGTAGGACTTCAACTAAAATACGTAAACCTAGAAGAAAGAAATAATTCTAAAAAAGCAAATGTGAAACTTATCTATGCTTTAAATGAAAATATTCCAACCATGTTAGCTGCAAGTGATGGAAAAATCCTTGATTATAATGGGAGCGAATGGAACAAAAACGCCGACGCCGTAAAATATCCAAGCGATATTTCCGGGCATTACGCAGAGGCTAAAATCAAAAAGTTAATAGAAACAAATTTGATTAAAATCAGTGATGACTCGCTGTTTAGACCGGACGCAGGGATTACACAGGCAGAACTATTGGATTTCGTTTTAAGCTTGAAAAACGATGGTATGTTACGTCCATTAAACGATGGTGACATAGCACGGCTAACAAAAAATGCAGAGCGTTATGGAATTTTAGATGAAGATTTTAGCCCAAAAGCTATTGCAAATCGCCAAGATGGTGCAAAGTTTATTGTTAGGGCTTTGGGAAATGGTAAGGTGGCAATGATGCAAGATATATTTACCACTGGATTTGCGGACGAAGGTGAGATTAGTGATGGCTATAAAGGTTATGTTGCCATTGCCAAGGGATACAAAATCATAAATGGTGACGAGAATAATAATGTCAATCCTTTAGCTGAACTTTCACGTGCGGATGCGGCAATTATGATTTTTAACTATCTTGCCAGATAGAGAATAAATTATAAAATATTTACAAATAATACCTCATAGAAATGTGGGGTGTTTTTTGTATGCGAAATTTTAAAAAATATTGGAAGCATGTCACAATAGGAATAATTTGCGGAATCTTGAATGGGTTGTTTGGTGCAGGAGGCGGAAGCGTTGCGGTGATTGCGATGGAGAAGTTTTTAAATATAGAGGCGAAAAAAGCACACGCTACAGCAATTGGTATAGTTCTTATTATGTCGTTAGTGAGTTCATTTGTTTATTTTCAAAATGGATTTTTTAACTTTAATATTTGGTGGACGGTGACACTTGGTGGGATATTTGGTGGGATTATTGGTGCAAAGGTTTTAGTGCGTTTAAAAAATGCGAATCTAAAAATTATATTCGGCGTGGCTTTAATAGCGACCGCAATAAAGATGGTGATATAGATGATAAACGGTTTAATTGGGCTTATAAGCGGAGTGATTAGCGGAATGGGATTTGGTGGCGGTACAATACTTATTCCGATGCTAATTATATTTGAAGGGATTGGACAGCAGTTAGCGCAGGGGATAAATCTTATGTACTTTATTCCCACTGGAATAATCGCACTTGTTGTGCATATTCGAAATAAAAATTTTGAAGCAAAAACCGCACTTCTTATAGGGGGATTTGGAGTTGTTGGAGCGGTTATTGGGTCGTGGGTTGCCATGACTTTAAGCGGAAACAGCCTTAGAAAAATGTTTGGGATATTTTTATTGATAATTGGAATATACGAAATATACAATGGGGTTAAAGAGCGTAAAACGTGAATATAACAAAAATCCCTCGGCACAAAAGCGCCGAGGGATTCTAATAAAAATTTATAAATTACTGATAATTATGTCGCCCATTTCTTTTGTTCCTAAAAGCTTTCCGCCGTTGTTCATGATATCGGCAGTTCTATAACCGTCATTTAAGGCTTTTTCAACTGCTTTTTCAATGCATTGTGCCTCGTTTAATAAGTTAAAGCTGTCACGTAGCATCATAGCTGTTGATAAGATTGTTGCAATAGGGTTAGCCATATTCTTTCCGGCTATATCAGGGGCGCTACCGTGGATTGGTTCGTACATACCACACGACGATGTGCCGAGAGATGAAGACGGAAGCATTCCGATAGAGCCGGTGGTCATGCTGGCTTCATCTGATAAAATATCGCCAAACATGTTTTCGGTTACGATTACATCAAACTGTGCCGGGTTACGAACAAGTTGCATTGCACAATTGTCAACAAGCATATCTTCAAAAGTAACTTCCGGATATTCGCTTGAGAGTTCATGCATGGTTTCACGCCATAAGCGAGAGGTTTCAATTACATTCGCCTTGTCAACGCTGGTGAGTTTCTTTCGGTCACGTTTCATAGCTAATTCAAAAGCAACTCGACCGATACGTTCAATCTCAACTTTTGAATAACACAAGTCGTCAAAAGCGGTCTCGCCCATTTCACCGCCGTCACGGCGACCTCGGTTTCCGAAATACAAACCGCCTGTAAGTTCACGGACAATAACCAAATCCAGCCCATCTTTAGATATTTCGGGTTTTAAAGGGCAGGCATCTGCCAAGGCATCGTATAACTTTGCCGGTCTGATATTTGCAAAAAGACCAAGCTCGCTACGAAGACCAAGCAAGGCACGTTCAGGACGCAAGTTTCCAGGGAGAGTGTCCCATTTTGGACCGCCTACGGCACCGAGCAAAACTGAATCAGAGGCTTTTGCGATTTTTATTGATTCCTCCGGAAGAGGAATCCCTGTAGCATCAATGGCACAACCACCTGCTAAAATATCAGTATATTCAAACGTATGTCCGAACATTTCGCCAATTTTGTTTAAAACCTTTTCGGCCTCGATAACGATTTCAGGGCCAATTCCATCACCTTTTACAACTGCAAGTTTGATATTCATAATAATTATCCCCTTACTTCTTAATTAATTTTTCAATGTGCGATTTAACATCTGCTAAAGCTTCTGCCATTTTTTCGGTGTTTTTACCGCCAGCTTGTGCGCTGTCGGGTTTTCCACCACCGCCTCCGCCTAAGGCTTTCGCAACTTCAGATATAACTTTACCTGCATGTGCGCCGTTGTTAATAGCCTCTTTGGTTGCCATGGAAATAAGGTTAACTTTATCGTCAACTTTAGATGCCAAAACGATTATTGCGTTAGAGGCTTTGTTCTTTAAGTTATCGCCAATTTCACGCATTGTGTTCATATCCATACCATCATCTAGGACTTCTGTAATAATAGAAATACCGCCGACTTCTTCAATATTATCCATGATACCGGAAACGGCATCTTTTGCCGCCTTGCTTTTTAGGCTGTCAATCTCACGTTTGCATTCTTTAAGTTCGTTTGATAAGCTTTCGGTTTTTGAAACAACATCGGTTGGGTTTGTTCTTAAAATTTCTGAAACAGCATTGATTGTATTTTCTTTTTCGTTTATCAAATTTAAAACGCCATAACCGGTAACGGCCTCTATACGTCTAACGCCTGCCGCAACTCCGTTTTCAGATATAATTTTGAATAATCCGATTTTCCCTGTGTTTGTCACGTGACAACCACCACAAAGTTCTGTGCTATAGTCGCCCATTTGAACTACACGGACTTGGTTTCCGTATTTTTCACTAAACAGAGCAATTGCACCCATTTCTTTAGCAGCCTTGAGATTTTTTTCGAAAGATTCAACAGAGATACTTTCTAAAATCTTTTGGTTAACTTCGGTTTCTACTGTTTTTAACTCATCAGAAGTCATTGCTGAAAAATGCGAAAAGTCAAAACGCAAGCGTTCATCGTTTACATACGAGCCAGCTTGTGCAACGTGGTTTCCAAGAGTGTTTTTAAGAGCCGCTTGTAGAAGATGTACGGCTGAATGGTTACGGCGAATATTGTCACGCCGAGCCTTGTTAACTCGTGTTACAACGGTGTCGCCAACCTTAACTTCACCACTTACCACTTTTGCCACATGTAAGAATTTTCCGTTTTGTTTTTTTGTGTCCAAAACTTCTAAAACAACCGAATCGCTTTCGATTTCACCAATATCGCCAACCTGTCCGCCACTTTCAGCATAAAATGCTGTGCGGTCAAGTACGATAGCAACGCTTTCACCTTCGGAGGCGGTATCGGCACGTTCTCCATTTTTGCCGATAGCTAAAACTTTTGCCGTTGTGTGATTTTTTGCGTAACCATCAAATGCGGTTTTCCCTTCGATATCACTAAAAATATCATCTTTCCAGGCATCACCATCTGTGTTTCCACGTGCGTTTCTGGCACGATTTCTCTGTTCGTTCATTAAATCTTCAAAAATCGTTTGTGCCACAATGAACCCATTTTCGCCTAAAATTTCTTTTGTTAAATCGATTGGAAATCCATATGTGTCATATAATTTAAAAGCTTTATCTCCTGCAAGCTCGTTGGAGTCGCCACATTTAAGCTCTTCCATATAATCTTTTAATATACTTAACCCTTGGTCTATTGTTTCAGAAAATCGTTCTTCCTCGGTTTTTATTACTCTTTCGATGTATTCAAAGTTTTGAATAAGCTCAGGATATGCGGCTTTAGATTCTTCAGCTACAACTTTTGCAAGCTTAAATAGGAAGGGTTCAGAAACGCCAAGCATTTTTCCGTGTCTTGCCGCACGTCTTAACAGACGTCTTAACACATACCCACGACCTTCGTTTGAAGGTAAAACGCCATCCGAAACGAGGAAAACCGTGCTTCGTACATGGTCGGTGATTACTCTAAGAGAAGTGTCGGTATTTTTATCCGTACCATATTTAACGCCTGCCGTTTCAGCGGCCGCGTCAAGAACCTTTCGAATTGTATCAACTTCAAAAAGTGACGTTACACCTTGCATAATGCAAGCGATACGTTCAAGGCCCATACCGGTATCAATATTCGGGTGTGCAAGTTTGTTGTATGTACCATTTTCATCTCTGTCAAACTGTGTAAATACAAGATTCCAAAATTCTACAAATCTATCGCAATCACAACCCACAGCACAATCCGGACTTCCGCAACCCATCTCGTCACCACGGTCATAATAAATTTCACTACATGGACCACATGGACCCGTTCCGATTTCCCAAAAGTTATCTTCTTTTCCGAGATAGACAATGCGGTCTTTGTTAACGCCAACATGGTTTGTCCAGATATCGACAGCTTCGTAGTCATCTTCATAGACACTAATCCAAAGCTTGTCTTCAGGGATTTCTAAAACTTTAGTGATAAACTCCCACGCCCATTTTGTAGCATCCATTTTAAAATAATCGCCAAAAGAAAAGTTCCCAAGCATTTCAAAAAAAGTGCCATGGCGTGCGGTTTGACCTACACGCTCTATATCGGGCGTGCGAATGCACTTTTGACATGTGGTGACACGTGAGGCTGGGGGAGTCTCCTTCCCTGTGAAATATGGTTTAAGGGGAGCCATTCCAGCGTTTATCAAAAGCAAGCTTGCATCACTTTGTGGAACAAGCGGAAATGATGGCAAGCGCATGTGTCCCTTGCTTTCGAAAAATGATAAATATTTTTCTCTTATTTCGTTTAATCCTAATTTTTGCATATATAATCCCTCATTGCCTTTAAAATTTGTATATATTAGCCTCTAAAATTTGTACATCTTATAATTATACTAAGTTCTGTCGGTTTCGTCAAGTATTTTCATAATTTCCTTATATATTTCAGCTGATTTAACTTTCATGCGTGCAGCTATTGTTTCGGCAGAACTGCGATTTCCAGCATCAACACGCAGTTCCAGAAGAGGACTGTTGTTTTCAAGCATTTGAAGTTCTGACATATATCGGTCATTTGATATTGGTATTATTTCGGTGTTTATTGCGTTTGGGTCAATTTGGTCATTAAATTTTCGAAAGCCAATGGCATCTTCAATCTTTTTGCGGACGCTTCCCGGAACTCGCTTTGAAAAGAAGTCATTTGTATCAAGCCCACGCTGGGTCAAAGTAAAGCTTTCTTCATTTTTATAAAAATTTTTAATGACATAGCCGTCGTCGATAAGTTCACGGAGCATAATTGCAAGGTCAAAGTATCCCATAACCTCTTTGTCCCATGTTAAAATTTCGCACATACACGCCATGTTCATGGGTTCAATATTCCAACTAAGTGTATATAGAATGGCGAATTTCATTTCATCTCGTTCAAGAAACATAATTTTTATACGACTCCTTGTGTTTGAAGTATACGCCAATAACCCCAAGACCGGCATGGGAGGTAATGACAGGTCCAACATTCCCGGTAGAAATTTTTGCTGGATGGACTTTATCTTCAATCATTTTTGTTAAAGTTTCAAGATTTTCAGTAGCACGAGAATGAAGGATTAAAACCTCGTTTTCGGAAGGGTTTTCCATACGTTCTTCTACATAGCCACATAAAATCGATAATGCTTTTTTTGTGCCTCTGACTTTTTTATATGCTTCTACAAGCCCATCTTTTATCATTAATATTGGCTTTATATCAAGCATACTTCCGATAACCATAGTTGTAGCCTTTATGCGACCTCCTTTTTTAAGAAAGGTTAAATCGTCAACCATAAAGTATACTGAGTCACGGTTAAAAGTTTCGGTTAAGTATGATAGGATTTCTTCTTTTGAAGCATTATTTTGAGCTAATTTTGCAGCTTCAATGGCAGGGTAGCCGATTGCACTTGAGAACATGGTCGAATCAACAACAGTGATATCAAAACCTTCATCGTTTAGTTCTCTTGCAACAAGGTTGGCAGTGTTGTTGATTCCGCTGGCGTTTGCAGAAATAGAGATATAAATAACGCTACTCCCATCAGCCGCCAGTCGTCTATAACATTTTTCTAAATCGTTAGGACTCATTTGACTTGTGGTTGGAACAGAAGATGCGGCTTCAACCTTTTCATAAAAAGATTCCGTATCCAAATTTATGTCGGCAACGATACTTTCATCGCCAACGTTTATTATAAAAGGTAAAACTTCTATTCCTAATTCATTGGCGACATCTTTTTCGATATCCGCCGCTTTGTCTACCATTATTTTAATCATTCTTAAAAATCCCCTCTCTTTTTAAATCGTTAAAATCGTATTGTCTTAGAACTTCGTAGGCAATAACGGCAACGGAATTTGAAAGATTAAGCGAACGCTTGTGTACTTTCATGGGAATTCGGATTGCCTTATCGAGATTCGCCTTTATTAAATCTTCAGGAAGGCCTTTTGTCTCTTTCCCAAAAACAAGAAAAATATCACGTCCATCGTTTTTGGTATAATCAACCTCCGTATGCGTGTGGGCTGCTTTTGTGGAACAATAATAAAAATCACCGTTTGGGTATTTTTTAAGGACTTCATCAAAGTTGTTATATTCGTTTAAGTCGAGTTCGTCCCAATAGTCAAGTCCTGCACGCTTAACCTGCTTGTCACTTATATCAAACCCCAGAGGATGTACGAGGTGTAGCGGTGCGTCAATGATGGAACATGTTCTTGAGATGTTTCCGGTGTTTGCAGGAATTTCAGGCTCTACAAGCACAATGTTTAACTTCATTTGTATTCACACTCCAAATTTATATTTTAGATTCAGATTATTTGTTATATAGGCAAACATTTATATATTCGATATTTATATCTTCTGTTCCGGTCATAAAGCAACCCTTTTCTTTGGCGTATGAAATATATGCCAAAATATCGGGAGTTATTTTTTCTCCGGGTGCCAAAATTGGAATTCCCGGTGGATAGCACATTACGAACTCGCTACAAATCATTCCTGCACTTTCCATGATTGGAAGTGATTTTTTTTCGGAATAAAAGGCGTCTTTTGGAGTCATTTCAACTATAGGCGAAATATATTCATGGTCAAACATTCCCGTGGTAGGCTTTTTGTGAATTCGCTCAATCTCGCTTAATGCGGAGATTAGGCGTTCTATCATTAAGTTTGTGTCACCTACTGAAATTATGGCTAAAATATTTCCAATATCGCCAAACTCGATTTGTATATCATAATCATCACGTAAAATATCATAGACTTCAATTCCGGCAAGTCCAATATCCCTAGTGTGAATTGAGAGCTTTGCCATATCAAAATCAAATATGTCGTCACCGTTAATTAAATCCTTGTCAAATGCATAATAGCCACCAATTTTGTTGATTTCAGAACGTGCATAATCGGCAAAGTTTAGCACACGGTTATAGATTTCGGTGCCATGCAAGGCTAAGTTTTTCCTAGACAAGTCAAGGGAGGACATCAAGAGATATGAACCGCTGGTGGTCTGTGTAAGGTTTATTATCTGCCTTGTATAACCTTCGCCAATATCGTTATTTATTAATAAAAATGAGCTTTGGGTAAGCGAACCACCGTTTTTATGCATACTTACCGCCGCCATGTCCGCTCCTGCTTGCATTGCGGATATTGGAAAGTTATCATTAAAATAAAAATGCGTTCCGTGTGCCTCGTCAACCAAAACAAGCATGCCTGCCGCATGTGCAAGTTCAACAATTTTTAAGAGGTTACTGCAAATTCCATAATATGTGGGATTGTTAACGAACACCGCCTTTGCATCTGGGTTTTCTTTTATGGCTTTTTCAACCATACTAACGCTCATTCCTAGAGGGATTCCAAGTTTTTTATTAACACCGGGATTAACATATACAGGAATTGCACCGTTTACAACAAGGGCGTTTATGGCACTTCTATGGACATTTCGAGGCATAATGATTTTTTCGCCCTCTTTGAGGGCGGTAAAAATCATAGCTTGTACAGCTGAACTTGTACCATTTACCATAAAAAAAGCGTGGGTTGCACCAAAGGCGTCCGCCGCTAATTCTTCAGCTTCTTTTATGACCGAAACCGGGTGACAAAGGTTGTCGAGCGGTTTCATTGAGTTAACATCGACTTGCATACATTTTTCACCTAAAAAGTCGGTAAGTTCACGGTTCCCTTTGCCCTGCTTGTGACCCGGAACATCAAAGGGAACAATCCGCATAGATTTGTAATTATTTAAAGCCGTATAAATCGGTGCAATGTTGTGGTCAAGTTTATACATGAGTCTTACCTCTTGTCAGTAATATAGTTAGTTTAAAATTTAATATATATTAGTGCCACTAAAAATCTCTATCATTTCTCGACGAAGACTGTTAGTGATTTCAAGGCGGGCTTTTGGAGCGATTTCGTACACGTCGGTATTAAATAAATAATTCTGTAAATCCAAGTCTTTTATCATCATTTTTGTGTGGAATATATTGGATTGATAAATATTTACATCAATTGCATCATATTTATTTAAAGTTTCAGGGGCGATATAATTTTGGATTGATGTTATATCATGATCGATAAATAACTTCTTTCCATCGACGTCACGTGTAAAGCCTCGAACTTTATAGTCGGCAGTGATTATATCAGAGTCGAAACTTCCGATAAGATAGTCAAGGGCGTTAAGTGGGGAAATTTTCCCACATGTCGAAACACAAATGTCAGCACGAAAGGTAGCGATTGCATTATCCGGATGATATTCGGGGTATGTATGAACAGTGACATGACTTTTGTCAAGATGTGCCAGTATTTCAGTGTTTTTATTGGAAAGCTCTTGCTGGATTTCAGTTTCGGTTTCGCCAAATGGAACCATGGTCTCATCTGCAATCAATAAATTTACACTTGCACCTTGTGGGTCATAATCTTGTTTTGAAATACTAAGAACATGTGCGCCAATCATTTCAGTGACGTCGCACAAAATTTTTGTGAGACGATCCGAATTATATTGTTCATCAATGTATGAAATATAATCTTTTTGCGCCCTTGCACTTTTGGCATAGCATACGTCATAGATGTTGAAACTCATAGTTTTTGTAAGATTATTAAAAGCATATAATTTTAAGGTATTTTCCAATTAAAAATCTCCCCTTTCGTTTGTTTTAC
>JAVXFE010000025.1:6405-13015 GCA_036658075.1 Oscillospiraceae bacterium | reverse complement strand
GGAACAGGCATGCGTGCATCGGTTATGGTTCATCTTCCGGCTCTCGTTATGAGTGGAACTATTACGAAAATTTCAAACTCTTTATCGCAACTGGGTTTTGCGGTGCGTGGAATATACGGCGAAGGTTCAAAAGCTATCGGGAATATATTTCAGATTTCGAACCAACTAACCATGGGCGCAACGGAAGATGAAGTTATTGACAAGTTAAAGCAAGTTATAAATGAAGTTATCGATAAGGAAAGAGAACTTCGTAAACGTATATATGAGGCGGATAAGTTTAAGGTTTCGGATACGCTTTTGCGGTCATATGGAATACTAAAAAATGCGGTAATAATGTCATCAACAGAGGCGATGAAACGAATTTCAGATGTTAGATTTGGAATATATTTAGGAATAGTCAGCGATGCATCGCTTGAAACCATGAATAAAATTTCATATGCGGTTTTGCCTGCAAACATCATAAAAGATTATAATATAAGTGACGTTATGGATCGTGATTTAAAACGTGCGGAAATTATAAAAGAATTGCTTAGGAGGTAATTATTATGTTTGAAAATAGATTAACAGAAAGAGCCAAAGAGGCAATTAACCTTGCGGGGCAAAGTGCCATGGTCTTTGGACACAATTATATAGGAACAGAACATTTGCTCACGGGCTTAATCCGTGAGGGAGAAGGGGTAGCGAGCCGAATTTTGGAATCTGCCGGTATCACAGAAGAGCATGTGATACAATGCATAGAACAATTTGTAGGAATGGGCGAACCCACTTCAAACACGGCGGAAAGGATAGGGTTTACGCCACGAACAAAATATGTCCTGGAACACAGTTATACAGAGGCGAGGCGACTTGGTCATAATTATATCGGAACCGAGCATATTTTGATTGCCATGCTCCGAGAAAGCGAGAGCTTAGCGGTAAAAATTCTTTTGGAACTTGGCGCAAATCCACAAAAACTGTATGAAGATATTCTTAGATTTCTTCAAGAAGGCGGTATAAACGCAGGTGAAGAAACGCCAAATATGGAGATGGATTCAAAAGGTGGCGGAAAGGCGAAAGGTGATGTTCCAACGCTAATGAAGTTTGGTCGTGATTTAACGCTTATGGCAAAAGAGGATAAATTTGACCCAATTGTTGGACGTGATAAAGAGATTGAAAGGGTTATTCAGATACTTAGTCGGCGAACGAAGAATAATCCTTGTTTAATTGGCGAACCTGGCGTTGGCAAAACAGCCGTGGCTGAAGGCTTGGCACAAAAGATTGTTGAAGGGTCTGTCCCTGAAACCTTGAAATCTAAAAAAGTTATTTCTCTTGATTTATCATCGATGATTGCAGGAGCAAAGTATCGTGGCGAGTTTGAAGAACGCCTAAAAAAGGCGATGGAGGAGATTCATAACGCCGGGAATATAATTCTCTTTATCGATGAAATGCATACCATAATCGGAGCAGGAGCGGCAGAAGGTGCGATTGATGCGGCAAATATTTTAAAGCCGGCTTTGGCACGTGGCGAAATTCAAGTTATTGGTGCTACCACTATTGACGAATATCGAAAGCATATCGAAAAGGATACCGCACTTGAAAGAAGATTTCAGCCAATAATATTAGATGAACCAAGCGAGGAAGAGAGCATTCAAATATTAAAAGGAATTCGTGATAAATACGAGGCACATCATAGGGTTAAGATTACCGATGAAGCAATTGAACAGGCGGTTAAACTTTCGGTGAGATATATTTCAGATAGGTTTTTGCCTGATAAGGCGATTGACTTAATCGATGAAGCGGCATCTAGGATTCGCCTAAAATCTATGACTGCACCGCCAAACGTCAAAGAGATAGAAGATAAAATTTTAGCGATAAAGCAAGAAAAAGAAGCCGCAATCACAACACAAGAATATGAAAAAGCGGCAAAACTCAGAGATGGCGAAAAAACCTTAATCGAAGAACTTTCGACTCTAAAAAAAGAGTGGGAAAGCGGTCAAAATTCTAAAGAAAAAGTTGTTACCGGAGCGGAGATTGCGGAAATAATTTCACTTTGGACAAAGATTCCGCTAAAGACTCTTGAAGAAGGTGAAAGTCAGAGACTGTTACGCCTAGAAGAAATATTGCATGCACGTGTGGTAGGACAAGATGAGGCGGTGCAGGCGGTTTCAAAGGCGATTAGGCGTGGTAGAGTTGGACTTAAAGACCCGAAACGTCCAACGGGTTCGTTTATATTCTTAGGACCTACAGGTGTAGGAAAAACTGAGCTTTCAAAGGCGTTAGCTGAGGCAATGTTCGGTGATGAAGAGGCTATTATTAGGGTTGATATGTCCGAGTATATGGAAAAGCATGCGGTGTCGAGATTGGTGGGTTCGCCTCCTGGATATGTAGGTTATGACGAAGGCGGTCAACTAACTGAAAAGGTGAGAAGAAAGCCTTATTCAGTAATATTATTTGATGAAATTGAAAAAGCACATCCAGATGTTTTCAATATTTTATTGCAAATATTAGAAGATGGAATTTTGACAGATTCACAGGGCAGACGTGTGGATTTTAGAAATACTGTGATAATAATGACGTCAAATTTAGGGGCGAGACTTATTACGGAACAAAATAACGCTTTGGGATTTTCAGCGGTGACAGAAAGCCAAGAAAAGGAGCGGGATTATAATAAGATTAAGGACGATGTTATGGGTGAGGTTAAAAAGGCGTTTAGACCTGAATTCCTTAATCGTATTGATGACGTTATCGTCTTCCATCAACTGGGAGAAAATGAGATTAAAAAAATTGGCGTAAAAATGCTAAACTCACTTGCTAAACGGCTTTCGGATAATGAAATAAGCGTTATCTTTAGCGATGAGGCAATTAGCCAAATTGCAAAAGTGGGATTTGACCCAATATATGGCGCACGACCACTTCGCCGTGCTATACAATCTAAAATAGAGGACATGGTAGCCGAAAAAATGCTTGAAGGTACAATCAAAAGTGGTGATTCCATAACAGTTGGATATGAAAACGAGAAGTTTATCACCACAAAATAAAATAAGATATTAAAATTCTGTAGGGAAACCCGATATGCGGTTGATTCCTACAGAATTTTTTGTATGCTGTTTTGTGATTTTTTAGACGCCCGAGCATTGGTTCTTTGTTTCGACAAATTATCAATGCTACAATTTCCTACATTGTATATATAGAAGATATTATATAGTAGAATATTAGGGCAATAACCACAAGATATATGTAAATATTGCGAAATTTTAATAAATTGCTTGACAGCGAAAGATTGATAATCTATAATAATTGTATACATTATTTAGAACTAGAGATATTGAGATTTAAAAATGAGTTTCTTTGGATAATCGCATGTCACTTTTAGACATCGGAAATGGAGATTAACTATGAATGAAGAAAAGCAAAAGGCACTTGACAGTGTCTTTGGTCAAATAGAAAAGCAGTTTGGTACAGGTGCGGTTATGCGTCTGGGTGAAAAGACTAATTGCAATGTAGAATCTATCCCGACAGGCGCTTTGGCGCTTGATATCGCCTTAGGAATTGGCGGACTTCCACGTGGAAGGATTATTGAAATATTCGGACCTGAATCCTCAGGTAAAACCACTGTTGCCCTTCATGTTGCGGCGGAAGTTCAAAAAATGGGCGGAGAAGCTGCCTTTATTGACGTTGAACATGCACTTGACCCGGTTTATGCAGGGAATTTAGGCGTTAAAATCGACGAGCTTATTGTATCACAACCTGACACGGGTGAACAAGCTCTTGAAATCACCGAACAACTCGTGCGTAGTGGCGCTATTGACGTTATCGTTGTCGATTCTGTTGCGGCACTTGTGCCAAGACAGGAAATTGAAGGTCTTATGGGCGACTCACACGTGGGACTACAAGCTAGGCTTATGTCACAGGCTTTAAGAAAGCTTGCGGGCGTAATTAGCAAGTCAAATACCACGGCAATATTTATAAACCAGCTCCGTGAAAAAGTTGGCGTTATGTTTGGAAACCCTGAGACTACCCCAGGTGGTCGTGCGTTAAAGTTTTACGCATCTGTTCGGCTTGACGTTAGACGTACTGAAACCTTGAAAAGCGAAGAGGGAATGATTGGTAACCGTACAAAAGTTAAGGTTGTAAAAAATAAAGTTGCACCTCCTTTTAAAGAGGCTGAATTTGACATTATGTATGGTCAAGGAATCTCAAGAGAAGGAAACGTTTTAGACATTGGTGTGGACATGGAAATCGTGAACAAAAGCGGTTCATGGTTTAGTTATGATGGAAACCGTTTAGGTCAAGGTCGTGACGGCGTGAAAAAAGTTCTTAAAGAAAACCCTGAACTCTGTGCAGAAATTGAAGCTAAAATCAGAGCGGCGGCAGGACTTCCTGAATTGGGAGAAGCGGGCGATGATGCACATATGTCGGAAGTTACACCTATTGCAAAACCAGTCGGTAAGAAGAAGAAATAATTATGGACGATTTATATAATGCAAAGAAATACGCCATGTATTTTATTGGCGGACGTATGTATACTTGTAAAGAAATTTACGATAAGCTACGGCGAAAAGGTTATGATGAAGATATTTCAGAACAGGTTATTTCTGAATTTACTGAATGTGGCTATTTAGACGATGCAAAATATGCAGAGATGTATATAATTGACAGCGTTAATTTAGGTGCAAAAGGCATGTATCGAATACGTCAAGAACTTGCACGAAAAGGCGTTTCGAGACGGATTATTGATACCGCAGCAGCGGAGGCGGAAGTTGATACCGCAGCGGCACTCATGGAATATGTTTCCATGAGGCTTGCCACTCGCGAGATTACCACGTGGAAGGAGTATCAAAAACTCCGTGCGCAGTTGGCTAGGCGTGGTTATGGACTCGATGAAATTAAAAACTGTTTAGAAGATTTTCATTTTGAGCTTGAAGATTAGCTTTAAAATTAAGCGGACTGATTAGGGGACTATTATATGAAGAAAGTATCTCTTGCATCACTTGGGTGTAGTAAAAATTTGGTGGATAGTGAACAAATGATGGGACTTTTAGAAGCGGCAGGTTACGAGATGTGGGATAATGAGGAACATGCGGATATCCTTATCGTAAACACCTGTACGTTTATTGAGTCTGCAAAAAATGAATCTATCGAATGTATTTTAGAACTTGCACAGTGCAAAAAAAGTGGTGAGGATAAGATTCTTATTGTGACGGGATGTATGGCACAAAGGTATAAAGAACAAATTTTAACCGAAATTCCTGAAGTTGATGCTGTTATTGGAACGAATGAATATGACAAAATTGTTGAGATTATTGAATCAATCAATAAGCCAGAGGCGAAAATTAATTGTTCAGAGGTTCCTCTTTTGTGTGAAAATGTTCCACGGCTCAGAACGACTCCTTCATATACTGCGTATTTGCGAATTGCCGAGGGGTGCGATAATCGTTGTACATATTGCGTTATTCCATCAATTCGTGGAAACTATCGTAGCCGAAAAATAGAAGATATAGTTTCTGAGGCTACCGAAATGGTAAAAGACGGCGTGAAGGAAGTTATTGTAATAGCCCAGGATATAACCAGATATGGCATGGATATTTATGATGAATATGCTTTGCCGAAATTATTAAAGGCGTTGTGTAAAATTGATGGACTTGAATGGGTTCGGACTCATTATTGTTATCCTGAATTGGTTACCGATGAACTTATTGAAACTTTTAAGAGCGAAGATAAAATTTGTAACTATTTTGATATTCCAATCCAGCATTGTAACGATGAAATTTTAAAGAAAATGGGTCGCCGCACAAACAAAGAACAGATTATAAAAATGTTAAAAAAGATTAGAACGGCGATACCCGAAGCGGTAATTCGCACCTCCCTTATCGTTGGATTCCCAGGGGAAACGGAGACACAATTTGCAGAACTTAAAGAATTTGTGGAAGAGGTTAAGTTTGACAGATTAGGCGTATTTACATATTCCCGTGAGGAAGATACACCGGCATATAATATGAAAGACCAAATTTCGGAGGATATAAAAGCACGCCGCCAAGAACTGATTATGCTAGCCCAAACTGAAATTTCAGAAAAAACTAATTTATCTAAAATCGGAAGTACAATAAAGGTTTTGGTTGAAGGTAGAGATGAAATAATAAAGAGTTATTATGGCAGAACCTATGGCGATTCTATTGATATAGACGGAAAAGTTTTCTTTAAATCTTCTAAAAAGTTAAATGACGGTGACTTTGTTGAAGTTCTTATTGACCAAGCAATGGAATACGATTTGTTCGGAACCGCTTCTGAAACAAAGTAAATTGTATAGAATTATTGAAATGTATAGAATTATTGAATAGAAAGAAAATTTAATAAAATAAAGTAGGGGGTCAGAATTTTGAATACACCAAATAAACTTACGTTATTCAGAGTTGTTTTGATACCATTATATATGTTTTTGTTTTTACTCTGTGGCAATATTGGTATATATTTTGCCATTGCGGTTTTTGTTATTGCAACATTAACCGACACCCTCGATGGGTATTTAGCAAGAAAAAACAATCAGGTTACGACGTTTGGAAAGCTTATGGATCCGCTTGCGGATAAGCTATTGGTCACAGCGGCATTGCTTATACTTTTGGAATGGGGTAAG